>JBAUNL010000456.1:0-7023 GCA_049579205.1 Rhodomicrobium sp.
CGCAAGAACTATCCAAAAATCCCACGCCGCGTCTCCGGCTATAATCTGGATGAGCTTCTGCCGGAGAACGGATTCAACGTGGCGCGCGCACTTGTAGGCTCCGAAGGCACCTGCGTCACCATCCTGGAAGCCACGCTGGATCTGGTACACAGCCCGCCCAAACGCAGCGTCGCGGTTTTAGGTTTCCCGGACATCTACACGGCTGGCGACGCCGCGGCCTTTGTGCGGGAACATGGCCCGATCGGGCTCGAAGCCATGGACGAAAAGCTCATCAAATACATGCGTGATAAGCATGCCGATATGAGCAGTATCGCCATTCTTCCGGAGGGCGGTGGCTGGCTTATTGCCGAATTCGGCGGCGAGACTGAACAAGAGGCCGTGGAACAGGCAGAGGCCTTGCGGACCGCCTTCGAGAAGCGTGACGTGCGGCCGCATATCAAGATAGCCAAGGATGAGCATGAGCAGAAGCTCATCTGGAAAGCGCGCGAAGCGGGCCTCGGCAGCACCGCGTTAGTGCCGCATCATCCTGATGCGTGGGAAGGTTGGGAAGATGCGGCGGTGCCGCCGGAGCGGCTCGGCAATTATCTCCGCGAATTCCGCGCGTTGATGAACAAATATAATTACGACTCTACCCTTTACGGCCATTTCGGCGACGGCTGCGTCCATTGCCGGATCGACTTCGGCCTGCGCACACAGGAGGGTCTCGCGAAGATGCGCCGCTTCCTCGACGAGGCGGCATCGCTCGTGGTGGAGCATGGCGGTTCGATCTCAGGCGAGCATGGCGACGGGCAATCCAAAGCCGAGCTCTTACCGAAGATGTTCGGCCCGGATTTAATCGAAGCCTTCCGCGAATTCAAATCGATCTGGGACCCGGACTGGAAGATGAACCCCGGCAAGGTCGTGGACCCATTCCCGATCACCTCCAATATGCGCCTCGGCCCGGACTACGTACCGCCCGACATTCATACGCACTTCACTTTTCAAGAGGACGGCGGCAACTTCCGGCGCGCGGCTATCCGCTGCGTCGGTGTCGGCAAATGCCGCTCGGCTGTCCCCGGCGGCCAGGTGATGTGCCCGAGCTACATGGTCACGCATGAGGAAGCCTATGTGACGCGGGGCCGGGCGCGCCTTCTCTTCGAGATGCTGCACGGCGGCGATCTGCCGCAATCCTGGGACAACCCCGCGGTCGAAGACGCGCTCAATCTTTGCCTGGCCTGCAAGGGCTGCAAAAAGGACTGCCCCGTGAATGTGGACATGGCCACCTACAAGGCTGAATTCCGCTCCCACTACTACGAGAATAAAAGAAGGCCGAGAGCGGCCTATTCGATGGGGCTCATTCCTTACTGGGCCGAGGCCGCCAGCTATGCGCCGCGCATTGCGAATGCGCTTGCGAACACGCCTATCGTCGGCGCGATCGGGAAGTTCGCCGGCGGCATCGCGCAGCAGCGTTCCATCCCGCGTTTTGCCCCTCAGACATACACATCATGGCGGCGCCGTCATCCGACCATCAATCCAAATGCCAAACGCGTTCTGCTGTTCCCCGATACGTTCAACAACTACTTCCGGCCCGCCACGGCGGTCTCGGCCACGCTCGCTCTTGAAGCGGCGGGCTGGCAAGTAGTTCTGCCCAAAAAGCCGCTCTGCTGCGGGCGGCCGCTCTACGATTGGGGCATGCTCGACATGGCCGAAAGATGGCTGTGCGATATCATGAACTGCATCGGGACCGAGGTAGAAAGCGGCACACCGATGGTGGGGCTGGAGCCCGCCTGCGTGGCTACCTTCCGCGATGAGCTTCCCGATCTATTCCCGCGCGACAGGACCGCGAAGAAACTCAAGGAGAACACCTTCCTCTTCAGCGAATTTCTCGATCGTCACTGCAAGGACTTCGCCTTGCCCAAGAGCGGCGGGAAGGCGCTCGCGCAAATCCACTGCCATCACTATGCCGTTCTCGATGTGGAGGCGGAGCGAAAGGTGATGAACCGCCTCGGCCTCGATTACCAGGTACTGCCTTCCGGCTGCTGCGGCATGGCCGGCTCATTCGGTTTCGAGAGCGAGAAATATGATGTGTCGATGAAGGCCGGCGAGCGCGTGCTGTTGCCGAGGGTGCGGGCGGCGGAGCCGGATTGCCAGATCATCGCCGATGGCTTCAGTTGCCGCGAGCAGATCGAGCAGGGCACCGGGCGCAGGACGCGGCATTTGGCCGAGGTGATTGCGGCGGCGCTTTAGTGTGGTGCCCCGTGCCCTATCATTTTTCTCACTCGGGCTGGTGCGGGGATCTTATCCTTCCACCCGCGCGGCTTTGCTGCTGAATTCCGGGCATGTACTCGGACAGCCTCGACATGCGCCTCGATCATCGAGAATGCGCGATAACAAGAAAAACTGGAGCGCATTTGGCGACTCGCAGATTGACGAATGTGCTCTAGCGGTCGAGAAGAGCCATCATGCGATCGAGATAGCGCTGCCCCGACGCCGCACCGGGTGGAGCCGCGGCATCGAGTTTCTGAAGATCGGCCGGAGACAGCATAATACTGACAGCGCCAAGGTTCTCTTCCAAATATTTGCGCCGCTTAGTCCCTGGAATGGGTACAATATCCGGTCCTTGAGCGAGAAGCCAAGCCAAGGCGATCTGGCCGGGCGTCGCCTTTTTCTCGTCGGCGACGCTCTTAACGGCCTCGACAATCTTCATATTGTGATCGAAGTTCTCGCCCTGGAAACGAGGCTGCAGCCGTCGAGAGTCATCTTGCGGATATTCTTCGGCACGCATCGCCGTGCCCGTCAGAAACCCGCGTCCGAGTGGACTGTAAGGCACGAAGCCGATGCCAAGTTCGCGGCATGCAGGCAGGATCTCTTCTTCAACGCCGCGTTCCCAGAGCGAATATTCGCTTTGCAGTGCGCTTATCGGATGAACCGCATGGGCGCGGCGCATCGTTTTGGCGGATGCTTCGGAAAGGCCGAGGTAGCGGACCTTGCCCTCCTTCACGAGATCGGCCATCGCGCCAACCGTATCCTCTATCGGCACATCAGGGTCCACACGGTGTTGATAGAGAAGGTCGATGTGGTCCGTGTTCAGCCGCTTCAGAGAAGCGTCGCAGACTTCCTTGACATGCTCGGGCCTGCTATCAACGCGCCCCGAAGGCTTGCCGTCGATAATCTTGAACCCGAACTTCGTCGCAATGATTAAGCCGTCGCGCTTTCCTGTGATAGCTTTGCCGAGCAGAATCTCGTTGTGGAACGGGCCATAGATCTCGGCGGTGTCGAAGAAGTTCACGCCGAGTTCGATTGCACGATGAATGGTCGCGATGGATTCGTTGTCGTCGCGTCCGCTATAAGCGAAGCTCATGCCCATGCAGCCGAGGCCGAGTTCGCTGACTTCCAGACCTTGACCGCCGAGTTTGCGCATTTCCATTTGAGAAGCTCCTATTGCATTCACATTGCCCTATAGTTTCACAACGCATGAAGCAATCGGCCCGTGCGGTTGCTCGCATCACTTTTGCTTGGGGAATCGAGATTGCTTTTTGCTTGAAAAGCAGCTGCGGCTTGCGTCAGGCGAGCCGTGAACGGCGTGCCGGGGGTGCCAAATCGAAAATCCGATGAACTCTGCGGCAAACGCCGATAATTTGCGCCGCACTCCCATTCTTAATGCGGATCGTCCGGAAATTCGGATTGAGCGGCACAAGATCGATAATCAGGGAGCCGTCCTCCGCCCGCCCAGCCTCGCGGTACAGCCGGAACAAAGCCGCCCCCTCTTCAGGGACGAGAGCAAGCACAAAGTCCGTTGGCGCGGGCGTGGCTTCAATGTCGATCAGCGCTTTGTCGCCCGGTTCGAACGATACGGGTTCGTTCGGATTCGACATCGACTTGTCCCGAATTTCAATGAAGATTGCGTGCTCTGGGAGAGTTTCGTCGCCGGAAACGGGGATCGTCATAGCCAGCATGGGCTCTAATCCGGATGCAATGCGTTTCAGTTCTGTAATATTTTCAAGACCCACCAGGGGTACACGCTGAACCATTTTTGAAGATATCGATTGCGCCCTTTCGATTCGATTTATGTTATCACCTTTTCCGAAATATATATAATCGACTGTTACGTCGAAAGCAGAGGCGAAAAGAATAGCCTGCTTCGGCGGTATAGCGCGCTCGCCATTCTCATAGTTCATATAGCGGCTATAATTCCAGCCGAATTTGCGTACCGCCTCAGTGGCCCGCTCGAATCCCGCCCGGATGCGGGCCTGGCGAAGCCGTCCAGCAATGGATTGTATCTCATCAGCCGTCCAGTCTCGCATCGCTTTCGCTCATTTGTTACACGTTTCGTGTATCATTTTTCCGCACTCAGAAATACCCCACGCATGATTCCATCTCTTTCTAATGAAAAAGAAAATTAGCCACAGCGATTCGAGCTATTTTGTAGCGGCGTACCTAGGCTTCATGAATTTTGCTCTTGAAACTGAGGCAAGCCGGGCCTGCAACCACCGGAATTGTCAGGGTCTGAGGCGAGTATCTGAGGCAACGCAACCATTCCTGGCTGCGGGACCAATCGAGATTCGCTAAAAGTTGCAAAAAAATTTACACGACTTGTGTAATTAATCGCTCGTTCCGTGAAATCTGGCTCAGCTGCATTTCACTTGCCGCAACCACGCACCCGCACGAGCGCCCCGCATGAACAATCCCGCAACTTGCTCCGCATTTCCTTGCCCCGAACTCTTCACGCCGCCGCATACTAATTCCCTCGCTGGTGAGGGCCGCCGGCGCTGGACCACGGGTGAACTGGCAGAGATCGTTTCAGCGCTCGCAACGCTGAGAACAAATGACCTCGCCCAAAAGCTGGGCGTTCATCCAAAGGCGCTGCATGCAGCATTGCGGCGGAACGGGATCAGCCTTCGTGCACTCAGGCAACAGGCCAGGAAACAGGAGGCGTCCCAGATCTCTGGCCTAACGGTCCGGAGGTCGAGCCTGGCCCCCTCCGCTTCCTTTGGCGCTGCCGCACTCGACGAACTTGATGACGAAAGTTGCCGCTGGCCTTTGGGTGACCCGGCTGAGCCGGGCTTCGCATTTTGCTCGGCAAAAATCGAAGGCCGAGGCTCATATTGCACCAGCCATTTGGCTCAAGCTTTCCTTCGCGAAGATGGCCATGAAAAGTAAAGCGATGGTGGCAAAGGCCAAGCGGGCCAGAAACGGCGACTCGGTCACCAACGAAACCGGAAGCGGTCCGGGCGCGGTCCTTGCGCCGCCGCCTCACCGTGCTCGACCGCGCTCTGTCGGACGACGAAGCGGGTGCGCTGGAGCGCATCACTTCCTGCATCAACAGCCTATCGAATGTCAGCTGCCTCGATTATTTGAAATCGGAGGTGCGATCCAGCCCTTTCGGCCGTTTGCCATTCGGCGAAAGAAAACGGCGGGAAATCGCGGCTATGACCTTGATTCTGAAGGCGCTAAACCCTTCAGACAAATACGCGATTATTGGGCTCGCTGTGTTACTTGACCCAAGCCGAAGCTCGGCGGATTTTAAATCGAGCGAACAGTTCGTCGCTCGTGTTACCGCCGCTGCGAAAGCGGTCGTTTTACTCTACGAGCAGTGGTCCCGCCTTCAGGGGAAGGAGAAGCGGGCCGCGGGCAACTATCCCTCTGGGTCAGTCGTGCGGTTTGTGGACTGATCCGTCCGGCTAATGAACCACACACCGGCAAGAACGCAAGCGATCCCTACCAGTTGCCACGGGTCGAGCCTTTCGTGGAAGAGCACGGCGGAAAGGCCACCGACGCTAACGTAGCTCAGCGCCGCGATCGGCTGAGCGAAGCTCAAATCGGCCTGGCTCAGAACGGTCATCCAATTCGTGAACTGTAGGCACATCACAAATATGACTGCGATGAAGAGCGGCTCACGGAAAACCGTCATGAAGGACACCCAAGACTGGGTCTCAGCCGGAAGCGCAAGCACCGCCGACTTCCAAAACAGCTGGAGGGACGTATCCAAAACAACCGCTAAAAACAGACCAATGATGACTGTAAGCGGTAACTTCCGCGACAATTTCATACACGACAGATAGCCACCGCGGGGCCTGTCAACAACGGCAATTTTATCATGTAAGTCAGAGTGATGCGGCATTGCCACAGTGACAGCCTTAAAACATAGGTTCTTTCAGTGTATCTCTAAGGCGGCCCAATTGTTCCGTGCTTCCCGGGAGCCCGAAACGCAAGGCATTTCGATTTTGAAAAGGGCGCGCCAGGATCCCGTTTTTGGCAAGGTGAGAGAAAATCTCCGAGCTGCGCGGATGTGCGGCGAACCTGAACAGCGAGGTGCCGCCCGCAATGGTAAATCCGGCCTCGCTCAGGACGCGGTCCATTTCATTTGCGGCTTCCCTCAGCCTTTGCCGCTGCTTGATGGCCCAGTCCCCATCGGCAAGCGCTGCAGTTCCAAAGGCAATGCCTTGCGCCGAGACGGGCCAGCTGCCGAGCGCCGCTCTAAGCCGCTCGGCTACAGGATGAGAGGTGATGGCAAAGCCAAGCCGGATGCCTCCGGCACCGAAGAACTTTCCGATAGACCGCGGCACCAGCGTGTGATCGAGACGTGCCACCACCGGCAAAAGCGAATAGCTTTCATCGGTATCGGCGAACGCTTCATCGACGATGAGCACCCCATTGCGGCGCCTCCGCGGAGGCAGCACTGCCGCCAGATCTGAATGGGGCAGGAACCTCCCGTCCGGGTTGTTCGGATTGACAACGATCAGGATCGCCACGCCGCTTGCCTCATTCAGGGTGAAGACTTGCGAAACCGAGTGCCCGGCAGCCGTCCAAGCCTTGGCGTGGCTGCCGTAGGCCGGACCCAGCACAGCCACCCGTTTAGGCTCGCGAAAAAGCCAGGGGATGACGCTGAGTCCGATTTCGGTCCCAGGCAGCGCAACCACCTCCGCGCCTTTTGGTACGCGATAAGTGCCCTTGGCAATGTCGATCAAGCTTTGCAGCGCGGCAGGGTCGGGCAGGCCGTGCAAACCTTCGGTCCCCACCTGCGGAGCCGGATAGCCCCAAGGG
>JBAUNL010000457.1:0-2674 GCA_049579205.1 Rhodomicrobium sp.
ACCATTCCTATCGTTGATTTCGGAAACACCGCATTTTCTCCATTAACCTCACACAAGAAAATGCGCAGCGAAAGCTCCAAGGAATGGAAGTTTCCAATAATCTTGCCTAAGCCAATAAGATGGTCGATGCCCTGCAAATGAAGCCTCCAAGCATTTTTTGTGCGCTCCCGGAGGCGCATGTGCGCCTCCGGCAGCAGTTCAATCGCGGATGAAGTCCGCGATCACCGCCGGTGCGGCGGCGTCGAAGCCCACCACATCGAGCATGCCGCCGTCATTCGGGTCCGCGATGGAGAACCCGTTCGACACCATGCCCACCACGACAAGCTTCGCAGGAAGGCCGGTCTTCGTCCGGTATTCCCGCAGCGCCTGCACCGGATGGATCTTCCCGGCCCAGGTCTCGCTGTCGGTGTAGACCACGAAGGCATCCACCTTCAGGCCCTTCTCCATCGCGTGGAGCATGGGCAGCGCGCAGTCCGTGCCGCCGAACGGCAGGTCCGACACGGCCTTCACCGCATTGTCGAGCCGCATGGAGGGCGTGAGCGGCAGCGGCGTCAGCCGCGTGTTAGTCTGCCAATCGCCGCCGGATGTGGTGAACCCCACGATGTGGTAGTCCTCCTCCGTTGCCGCCGTCATCAGCGCCATCGCCGCCGACCCCTCGCGAGGCGTGAGCGACGTGCCGGCAATCCCACCGCCGGCCATGGAGCCGGAGACGTCGAGCGCCAGCAGAATGCGCTTGCCGGTGGGCACGACATTCACAAACGCAGTGTAGAAGGCCGCGTTCAGCGCGTCGATCACCTGCGGGACAGGCTCCCAAGTGAGCTTGCCCTTCTCGCCGCGCCCTTGAGCATAGGTCTTTAGCGCAAGCAGGATCGCAAGCGGGTGCAGGCGAGCCTTGCGGATACGGTCTGCATCGCGCAGCGCCGAAAGCACAAGCGGCAGCCCTTCATCAAGCGGCTTCACCACGCCAACCGAGGACAGCTTGCCGAGATTGCGCACAAGCGCCGTCATCGGCATCCGATCCAAGAGCGCCCGCCATACCTTCGGATCATTCAGCCACTCCGTCGGCACTGCCTCGCGAGGCAGATCGTGCTCTACAATAAGAGCTGCGATTTCATCCGCGTCCTTTGCCTTCGAAAGCCGCACGAAAGCCGTCACCAACTGCGGCAAGCCTTCGCCAATGGTATCGTGACAGACCCAGTCGAACAGCTCCTTGCGCGCCGCCTCATCCGTGAGAGGATGTGCAAGCCGGAGCAGATCGCGGTGCGTCCAGCCTCCGCGCTGGCGGTACTTCACCACCTGCAAGGCAAGCTGGTCGGCGGACTTCGCAGTGTACCAGGCCGCGATGCCGCGCCTGAGCCCACGCCCCCAGCCGCGAAAGCCTTCGACAGCCTCCGCAAACTGGAAGAGGTGCGTGCCAGTGCGGCAGACCTTCGGAATGGCCGCCATGGCAAGCTGCTTCGTCTCGTCGCTCCCGAGCGAAGAGGCTAGCGCGAGTGCGAAAATCGCGGGATCGTTCTTCGGCGCCCGGCCCGACTGGCTGATCTCTACGATACGCGCGACAGCACGGGCGCCATCCTCTTGGATAGCTCGGATGGTCGCCTCCGCATTCTCGCGCGTCAGCGCGCGCTCCGATGCATAGTAGCTTCCGCCCTCGGAGCCGAGGACAAGAAAGCGGTCGATACGAGCCCAGTCGTCAACCGGAAACGCGAAGCCGCCGGCGGAATTCGCGACCATGCCGGGAATGGGCTCGGACTGCGGCGTGCGCCGAAGCGAGAAAAGCTTCGTATAGTTGATCATGGATCGCCTCCTTCAAGTAAAGGACGCCGGGCGGACATGTTGTGATCAAAGGCAGTTTTGCCGCTCTAGCCGCTGAGCTACGCGAGTGTAGTGATACTCGCGGCAGGATTCGAACCTGCGACCTGCCCATTATACAGTGGTAACCTTCAATCTCCGGCCCGCCCGGGCCAAACTGCAAACTTGTTGGCGCTGACGCCCTTCGGGCTACTTGAGCGCAACTCCAATCCGGCGCGGACATGTGATGCACAAGCGCTGCTCTCCGTCAGAGCGCAGCCCGGTAAATGGTCGGGCTGGATGGATTTGAACCAGCGATAACGCTCACACTCCGGCCCGCGCCGGAAACTGGAAGTCAAATATGTTGGCCAGGCGGACATGTTTGGCTCGAAGGATTTACCGGCGCGCACCGTTGCCAGCCGCCTTCCGCCTCCCAAAGGTAACCTTCAAACTCCGGCCCGCCCGGTGTTCCAAAGAAGCGGCACGGGCATGTTGCGCCCAAGGACGGGGAGCATCTCACGATGCTTGCGGGCCTCCGAAGCCCACCCCCCTTATGTGGGAGGATAATCCTCAAGCTCCGGCCCGTGCCGGATGTGTTTCAATAAGTGGCGCGGACTTGTGATTCGCCCAAAGCTAATTCCGGTGCTCTATCGTCTGAGCTACATGCTTTGCAGCATGGCAGGAATTAAACCTGCGGTCGCCGGATTATCGATAACCTTCGAACTCCGGCCCGCGCCGGAAATCTTTTTAGCCCCGGACATGTTGTTGCCGATGCGGCTTCATTTAGGAGTGAGATAACGCATCGGCTCCGGCCCGGGAGCGCACTTATGACGCAAGCTGAGCTTTACGTCAACGTGAAACTTTAATTTTTTTTAAGTTCGTG
>JBAUNL010000458.1:0-3049 GCA_049579205.1 Rhodomicrobium sp.
GGCGATCATGCTGCCAAGCTGCGGCACGAAAAAATTGTTCATCACGGTTCCGGAGGTAAGCCAGAAATGAACTGGGATGCCGGTCGGCACGACGAGCTCGTTCACACTGGCTATGCCGTGATTGGGATAGATGAACAGCCACTTCCAATCGAGCGCCACAACCTGAACATGAATAGGATTGTAGGGTGAACGGATTGGCCTGGCTGGGTCGAGAGCGTGCGACCCGATCCAGATAACGCCGCTTAGAAAGAGGACTACGAGGATGGGAATGGACCAGACGATCAGCTCAACGCGCCCTGAATAGGCGAAGGCTGGCCTATAGACCGCCCGTGTATTTGACGCACGGTACCACCAGGCGAAGGCAATCGCTGCAACAATCGTCGGCACAACGATTACCAGCATGATTTCGAGCGAGTTGAGCAGGATGAGGCCGTTTGAGTCTCCGATCGGACCTTTAGGATCCAAAACGCCGCCCCACCCGCCGAGCGCCAAGGGCAGGATAAGCAGCCCGGCGATCAGCAAAAACCTGCGTTGACGCCGCAGGTGGCCATGTGGCGACCCGTTCGCGCGGCCGCACTTGCGGGGTCGGACCTCTCCAACGCTTTCTGAGGATGCAATCATGCGGAAGCTCTGCCGAGCGGTTGCTGAACGATGTCGCGCTGCGAAAGTTTCAATGCTTCAAACGTCATTCCTTCCGCAGGCGTCAATGCCTGGAGAAGCTTGGCGTTCCAAGAAGCGGCCGCGTTCCAAAGCGCGGCTTCAGTCTTGATTGATTAATAATTTAACCCCGGCAGCCCGAATGTGGCCGTGAAAGAAGGCGCCGGCCGCGCCCTCAGAGGCGTTAGGGACGTCTATGAAGCAGCCGCGATGGGGACCGTCCAATTTCCGGCCATTATTATTGTTAGGAGACCTGACGGACGGCTAGCGGCGCTCTACCCAGTGCTACACGCTTCCGCCTTCCAAAGGCTCCCGGCAAGCGGAGCCTGAAGACCCCTTGTGCTGCCGCTACTGTGGCGCATTGCCTAATTTGTTACCAAAAAGACACTGTCGGTAACAAGTCTCGCACAAGCGGTGCCCTTGCCGTTGACCGCCCTTAAGCCCTCCGATACAACCGGACTTGGCATGAAGCTACTGGAATGTTTGCAAGAGGCGGGCAGGCCCCTTGCAGGGCCAACGTGTCACGGCATGGGGGATGCCCATGAGAGCGAGCTTGGGCGCCGTGGAGATTGCCCAGAAGCCGCGCCAGTCGGGTACAATTCAAGGCCAGCGCGCGTCAGATCGCGGCCAGCCGCCAAAATGGCAGGCTGAGCCGCGGCCCAACCACCAGGGACGGTAAGGCAAGAAGCAGCCGCAATGCGCTTCGGCATGGCCTGAGCGCGCAAATACCTTCTTGCTGGAGAGTCCTGGGAGCGATATCTGCGCCTGTGTGAAGATCTGTGTGGCGCTCTCAAGCCAGAGGGGGCGCTCGAAATCGAGCTTGCGCAGCGGATTGCGAGCCTGTTGTGGCGATTGCCGAGGATTCCGCTTTTTGAAACGGCGCTCCTGGCGAAGAGCCTATCCCTGATCTTGGTGAAAAGGCTGAGAGCGTGGCTTTGCGTGATTCTCTTCCCCGGCGCCGGGAAAATTTGGTTTCCAATGTAAAGAATGGAACTAGATATCTGGACGAAACGGCGGCGCGCAGAGGAGGCCCTTGCGCCTGAGGGCCGGTCTGCGCCTGCGCAAATAAGAGGCGGCAAGGTTGAGAACCCGAAAGGGGAGCGGCAAAGGCGCGAGCATACGCAGCCGCAAGCGGCGCTGTACTATGGCCGCGGCTGGACCTTTGGAGGCTGTCCGCGCCGAAGACATACCAGTGTCAGCCGCTGGGCCAGAATACTTCCCAGCGCAGGGAAGATCTAGTCCAACTTCGTGGCGTGGATCCTTGGCGTCGGATCATTTTTGGATCAATTGGTCGGCGCCTTGCAAGGATTTTTGGACCGATCTTCGAAGATCATCTGCCTTAATTTCCAGAGTTGTTATAATATAGCGTCTATGTAAAGGCAGCAATCGGCAAGACCTACCCTAATTTTACCGGTGAGCCTGAAGCGGAACTCATGTCGCTGTTCCTCGTCCCCAAGGAAGTAAAGCCCTTCGCTGCGCTCTTTCATGCCAAGGTCCCGGAAAAGCTGGGGGAAAGCTGTCCGCCAGTCCAGCTAAGTCCGCAGAGACTTTCAGGAGACCTAAAATGACCCTCATGCCGCTGAAAAAAGAGACCGAGGCCGCCCAGACGCTCATCGTGCATCTGCGGGCGCTGCATTTGGCCGATGATGAAGCGGCCACCCATGATGCGATCGAGGGCGAGACTGACCTGTTCGAGGCCCTTGGCGAAGCGGTTAAGCAGACCGGCGCGGACGAAGCCGCCATCAAGGGACTCAAAGACTATCAGCAGACGCTCCGGGCGCGCTGCGAGAGGCTCAAAAGCCGCATCGAGGCAGCACGGGCTGCTATTGCCGCCGCGCTCGATGCCGCGGGCCTGAAAAAGAGCGAGACCCCCTATGGCACGGTGTCGCTCAGCGCCGCCAAGCCCAAAGCTATCATTATTGAGGAAGCCGATGTGCCGGCCCGGTTCTGGATCACCCCGCCGCCGGTGCAGCCCGACCCCTATATCGACCAGAAAGCGCTGTTGGAGGCACTGCTGGCCTGCCCGCCTGGCCAAAGCATCGCGGGCGCACAGCTTGCTAATGGCGGCTTCGTGGTCACCATCCGGAGGCGATGATGAGCGGGCTCATCCACTTCACCCCTGGCGATATCGCGCTGATCCGGCGCGCGGTGGCGGCCTCCTGCAATGATGACGAGTTCAGAACCTTCATGCATTTGTGCCGCAGGACCGGCCTCGATCCCTTGCGGCGGCAGTGCTACGCCTTTGTCTTCCACAAGGACAATAAGGAGCAAAGTTTTCGCAAGCTCACCCTTGTCACCGGCATCGAAGGCTTGCGCGCCATTGCCGCCCGTAGCGGCGGTTACCGTCCGGATGAGAACGAGCCCACCTATCATTATCTGCCCGCAAAGCTTG
>JBAUNL010000459.1:0-15413 GCA_049579205.1 Rhodomicrobium sp.
AACGCCAAACCATCGCTAATCGACGCTTGCGGCATCACGTTCAGGCCGCATAACATCCAAAACCAGATGAGCCAGAGCCTCCCTTAGATCAGCTCGTTCGCTGTCCCAAAAACTCTGACGACGGACAGCATTGTACTTCTCCGAGCGGTTGATGGTGATCCACGCCGCGCCATTCTTTACGTCATAAAGGATATCTTCGTACTGCATCGTACTTTCCTCCCGGCTACCCGTGCATCGTTAGGCCGCCGGACACGCTGATGACTTGTCCGGTTATGAAGGCAGCGTCGTCGCTGGCAAAAAAAGCTATCGCGCCGGGCAGATCGTCGACGACACCGATGCGGCCCATGGGAATCGCCTTTTGGAATGCGGCCCGCAGCCTCTCTGGGTTGCCAGCCCCTTCGAGGAATCTTTCGAACATAGGCGTCTCGGTCAGGCCAGGACAGACCACGTTGAAACTCAAGCCGTCCCTTGAATGCTCGCGAGCCAAGGTCTTGGAAAAAGCTATCACTCCCGCTTTGCACGCTGCATAGACGGCCTCCCCCGACGAGCCCACGCGGCCAGCGTCCGAAGCAACGCTCACAACCCGTCCCGATTTGCGCGCGGCCATGCCGCGCAGGACCGCGTGTGTAATATTGAGGACGCCCATGAGATTGATCGAAATGATTTTCTGCCAATAATCGGGACCGCTCTTTAGGAATGGAGAAAACATGTCCCATCCGGCATTGTTGACGAGAACATCGATTGGACCCAACTGACGTTCTATTTCTTCGACCGTCTTTTCTACTGCGCGATGGATCCTCAGGTCGCATATAAATGCCTTGGCGATCCCGCCTCGTGCGGTTAATTCGCTAACCGCCGTTTCAGCCCCCGCCGCGTCGAGATCGAGAATGGCAACACTGGCCCCTTCTTCGATGAAGCGGCAACATGTTGCCTTACCGATGCCGCCGGCACCGCCCGTGACAACGACCACTTTTCCCTTTAAGCCACGCATGCTTATCCTCCCAGCCGCACATTTGGTGCGTGCACCGTTATCGTATTAACCGGTTTGAACTGCCTTCTTGCCTTCGAGAACAAATATGCCGCAGTCCGCAAAAGTATGTCAATATATTGATAATTGTGAAGCCAGTGAAGCTTGACTATCCAGCAAACCAAATAGCAAAATTTCGTCATGAAAACTTCATCCGAACGTAAGGCGCTAATGGCGATGGAACTGGGCAACCGCTTGTTCTTCCGGCTCTATCAATGCGCCAACTTGGTACATAAGACCGGCACCAAAGCGTTAGACCGGTACGGCATCACTACACAGCAGTGGGCGGTATTAGGGGCCTTGTCGCGTCACTCAGCCGCAGATGGAATGACAGTGGGTGAGCTGGCACAGTTCCTTCGCGTTAGCCGGCAAAACTTATCGGGGGTTATCAACCGCCTCGAGGCGATGGGACTTGTGGAACGCACGAAAGACGCGATTGACCAGCGCTCGCGGCGCATCCGGCTTTCTGCCAAGGGAAGGCCACTATGGCACGATGAACTGGTTCCAAGGATCGATGAGTACTATTCGGAGGTCCTGGTGAATTTCTCCACCCACGACCTCGTGGAGACGCTTCACTATCTCAGCAAGCTGTTCGAGAATCTAAAAGGGATCGATACACCGGACAATGGCTAATGCCTTCGCACGGCTAAGCCGCATCGCGCTCTTCGGTCGCCATATTTCCCGAATCGAAAAGAAGTATAATCGTATGGCTTTACACATTAATTCAGACGTGGCTCAATGATCATGGCGAGGCGGCGAACCTCCGTGCATTCGAGCTTCGGACAGATATGGAATAATAATGGCAGCCGGTGGAAGACGTTCAATCGAAGGAAGCGCGGCTGCAGCGTCGGCCGATAACGTACTCATTCGCGCAGTCAGGGCCGATGACCTTCCAGCGATCGTCAAACTTGATGAGGCCGCGACCGGCACATCGAAGATTGAGCACTGGCGGGAGCTTCTGGCCGATTTGGAGCATGGCAACAACCACGATTTGACGTTTCTGGTGGCCGAGCTCGACGGACGAGTCATAGGCTTCATAACCGGGAATGTGCGCGCCTTCGAATTCGGTTCGGAGGCCTGTGGCTGGGTGTTCGCGCTCTGCGTCGATTCGGCAGTTCGGGTCAAAAATGTTGGCACGCAGCTCTTCGATGCACTGTGCGGCCATTTCCGGCAGGCTGGCGTTGCCAAGGTTCGTACGATGGTGGCACGGAACAATGATCTCGTCCTCGCCTTTTTCCGCAGTCTCGGCCTGATGGCCGGGCCCTTCCTTCAACTTGAGAAAGACCTTGATTAATCGGAGCTTCCACAAATACAGAGCGGCGGATAGCCGGACTCTAAACGGGTATGCAAGTTGAAACTTCAGAAAGCAACATTGTGCGGGCTCTATGCGGTACTTGAGCTGGCAGCCCACAGCGACAAACAACTTTCGGCCGGCGAGATCGCTGCAAAATACGGCATCTCACTTAATCATCTCGCCAAGGTGCTTCGAGCGCTCGTGCGCGCCCGGCTCGTTGAATCGGTACGTGGCGCAAGTGGCGGTTACCGCTTTTCCGGCAACCCTAAGCGCGTAACCCTCCTCAACGTCATCGAGCTGTTCGAGGATATCCCTAGCGAGGACCGCAAAGGGCCTAGCTCTGGGCCCAGCGAGAAGCGAGCGCTCGACAGCGTGTTCCACGAAATCGACGAGATCACAGTCGCGACATTGCGCTCGGTCTCACTGACGACCCTCTTGAACCGCACTCAGAAGCAACAACGGAGCAGCCAAATCGAACCCGAGCGCGGCGGAAGGGTGAAAGCCGCCGCCGGCGAGTAAAGGCGACGATTACTGGTGTCCGGATACTTCAATCGGAGATTACGGGCGGATCTTGGTCCCCATCCCAGCCCTCCTTCGGAGGCGGGAACTTCTGAAGCCACGCCTCGACCCATGCTGTGTGCTCGCGCTCTTCGCGTGCCATCTCCGCGGCAATCGCTTTTATCTCTGGGTCTTTTGCCGTGCTGGCAATTGCTCCGAACCAGGCAGCGGCGCGTTCTTCGTTGATCTTCGCGATTTGCAGCGCTTGATGGGGGTTCATAAGGTAATGAACTTTCCCGAACTCAGTCACTTCCGGACCGTCAGGACCGATCCAGCTGAAAAGGGCGGGCTCGCCTGCAATGAGCATATCGCCAGCGCGGCGGCGGAGCACTTCCCAGTGCTCGTTCTCAATCTCTGCCATCTTTCGGAAGATCGCAGCCGCCTCGGGATTATTATGAACCTCCATCTGCTCCGTGAGAAGCTGGTAGCGTTCGCTTGCTTCTGTTTCAATGGCAAGCGCCTGCGCGAAAAACTCTGTAACGTTCCTAATTTCTGGAAGATCAGGGATCTCGGTCATCCGTGAATTCCTTCTCCAGGCCGGTAGCGGGCAGGTTTTCAAGGGGAGGCGTTTCATAAGGGGGGCGCTTGCCGCGGTAGAGAACGCCGAGATTGAACCCGTCGTCCGTCATCAAGCGGCGGGCCGCGCGGCCTGGGTCATCGGTCTCGGGCACCGCAGCATTCCGAACCAATTCCTTCCAGCTCTGCTGCTGATCGGGGCGAAACGTGATGCAAGGACTCAAGACTTGAACGAATGAGAATCCCCGCGTGCGAACGGCTTCGACAATAAGCCGGGCGCAGCCCGAAAGGTCTCCTGAGAATCCCCGGGCAATGAAGTTCGCACCCGACGCCAGCGCGATGACAAGTGGATGAAAGGGAGACAGCCCGGTGCCGCCAGGAGCAATTGCCGTATCCCAATCGGGCTCGGTGGTCGGTGAGGGCTGCCCTTTCGTCATGCCATAAATGCGGTTGTCCATGACGATGTATGTCAAATCGACATTGCGCCGGCAGGCATGCAGAAAATGGTTGCCGCCGATGGAGAAGCCGTCACCGTCTCCGCTTGCGACAATCACGGTGAGGTCCGGCCTCGCGACTTTCAAACCGGTCGCAAGCGCAAGCGAACGGCCGTGCACGCCATGGAAACCGTAGGTATTTGTGTAGGCCGGCATGCGCGACGAGCACCCGATGCCGGATACAACCGCAATCTTTTCCGGTGGCAAGGCGAGTTCTGCCATGGCGCGCTGAAAGGCGAGCAAAACCGAGTGGTCGCCGCAGCCGGGACACCAGACAGGTTTGATATCCGACTTGTAGTCGGAAGGCCTATAGCTGGCCGCAGGGCTTTGAACGTTCATAAGCGCGCCTCGTTGAAAATTTTGCCATAGATCTCGCTGGGCCTTATGGGCAGCGGCCCGGGGCGGTAAATGGGAACGGCGGGGGCATCGAAATCATAATGTGCCCGCAGATAGCGCCAAAACTGGCCGGTGTGGCTTTGCTCGACGACGAGAAGGCGTTTCACGCCCACGAGAGCCGCCGCAAGCCGGGCAGGTTGCGGGGGAGAGATCAACCGCATCGCGACCAGCTTCACGGAGATACCGCGCCCCCGGGCGAGCGCAATTGCTTCGCGAACCGGCTGCACCGAGGAGCCCCAGGTCACGACCGCCATTTCGCCTTCGCCCTCGATCTCGGCCCAGAAATCGCCGTAGCCATAGTTCTCGACTTTGCGCTGCCGCTTATCGAGCTGAGCGATATGGTCTTGCGCTTGGCTCGATGGCGTTCCCCGCATGTTGTGCTCGAGACCGTCTGCCGTGAATTGGCCGCCCGGTAGGCCCGGCCGAGCCATCGGGGAAATTCCGCTTTCCGTTATATCATAACGCCGGTAGGCATTCGGCTTCGGTTCGGTCCCTTTTCGCTGTCCAGCAAACGACACATCTAGAGGCCGGTCAATTATAGCCTGAGATTGGCCAATGGATTGATCGGAAAGCACGATGACCGCGGTCTGGATCGCTTCGGCAAGCTCAACAGCCCATTGTGAAGTCGGAAGCGCGTCGGATATCCCAAGCGGCGCGACAGCAATGTGAGGGGCATCGCCATGCACGCCGTAGACGGCGATGTTGAGGTCGGTCTGCTCCGGCTTTGTAGCGATGCCCGTCGACGGACCAGTACGCATGACGTCCACGACGACGATGGGGGTTTCAGACGCGATCGCAAGCCCGATCGATTCGGTCATGAGTGAAAGGCCGGGGCCCGCGGTGGCGGTTAGCGCAGGGACGCCGCCGTGGCTTGCACCAATAATCATATTGATAGAGGCAAGCTCATCCTCAGCCTGAATCAGCGTGCCGCCGCACTTTTGCAGCGCAGGCGCCATGTACTCCAATATCTCGGTGGCTGGCGTGATCGGATAGCCGGCAACGAAACGGACTCCGGCCTTGATCGCTCCAAGGCCCGTTGCCTCATTGCCCGTAATGGACCAGCGGCCCGAGGGTTTCACATCGGGCAAGGGCAGGTACGGCACTTCCGGGAGTCCCTCCGCGGCTGTTGCGCCGAGGTGCATCGCTTGTTCGCTCGCGACCACGGCTTCGGGCTTGCGCTGTCCGATCATCTCTGACACCGCAGCGATCATCGCCTCTTTGGGAAGGTTGAGAAGGCGTGCAAGCACACCGAGAGCCACCATTGAGATGCGCCCGGCGGGCACAGTCTTGGCGAGCTTGTTCATTTCGATGTGCGCGAGCCGCGCCCCATACGCTGCAATTGCCGCCGGGACTTCTCCGGCTTTCGGATCGCCAATGATGAGGCTTTGCGCATTGAGAGGAAGCTCGGCGGCGAAGCGCTGCACGTTCTCAAAATCGAGCGCCAAATGAATATCAAAGCAGTCGCCATGGCTCTCCACTTGCCGGGTCGCCAGACGCAACATGGCAGCAGCCTCGCCACCGCGGATTTGAGGACCCGACGAGCGGGTCATCAGGCCGTAAAGGCCGCACTTTCTGGCGGCTTCGAGAAGTGTTTGTCCTGCCGTCATCACACCGGCGCCACCGGATCCGGTTAACGCAATCGATATGGAATTCACTGCCCTTGACTTGCTCATTGCGTTTTAGCCCTCCACCATTTCCCGGGTAGTGCTGCCTTCGTTTCCGCACTTTTGAAAAGGGCTGCACGATTCCGCTTGCAAATTTGGTATTACAGTACTAGATTACCACTTATGGCGGGACGGAGCAAGCACTCAATCCGGTACCGCCGGGCGGAAATGCCAAGAGCGCATATGCCAAAGAAAAGGCGGGCGCACTGGTGGAGGAAAAGAAAGTGTGCGGATCTCGTTACAAAGGTCCAGGGCTCTATCTTGCCACGCTCAATCTCGTAGCTGTGCGGTCCGTTAAAGCTGCAGCTTTCTTGAGCCTTCATCCCCTCGCCGAAGTCGAACGCGTCTTTCCAGTGCCGCCTGCACACAGGTTGCTGCCACGCAACGCTTGTTTCTTGATGGTTCGGGAGATTTCACATGCCGAATACGCATCTTAACGACCACGACATCGTTCCCTTCGAGGCGGTACCGAACATCCGCTATGAAAAGCGGCCTGCGCGCATGCCGGATGGCAGCATTGCCGATGGCCTCTTCAACGCCTGGATCTGGCTCGATAATCCGACTCAGTACAACTCTTACACCACCGGCATGGTCAAAGGCGTCATCCGCGCCTTCCGCGCCGCATCAAATGCGCGCGACGTAGTTGCCGTGGTATTCACCGGTACCGGCGACAGGGCTTTTTGCACCGGCGGCAACACTAAGGAATATGCGGAATACTATGCGGGCAATCCGCAAGAATACCGCCAGTATATGCGGCTTTTCAACGACATGGTGTCTGCGATCCTTGGCTGCGATAAGCCGGTCATCGCGCGTGTCAACGGCATGCGCATTGGCGGAGGCCAGGAGATCGGCATGGCCTGCGATTTCACGGTCGCCCAAGATCTCGCTCGCTTTGGACAAGCCGGGCCAAAACATGGTTCCGCCGCCATCGGGGGTGCAACAGACTTTCTGCCACTGATGGTTGGCTGCGAGCGCGCTACGGAATCCGGCACACTTTGTGAGCCGTGGTCGGCGCACAAAGCCTATCGCCTCGGCATCGTCCTCGACATCGTGCCGGCCCTCAAGGTCGAGGGGAAATTCGTTGCTAACCCCCTTGTCGAGACTGAGCGCTTCCTCGACGAATATGGGCGCATTATTCACGGCGAACCCAAAACTGGCGAGGCCCTCGAAAAGGGCAAGGCGCTCATGGCGCGCGGCACCGTCGATCTCTCCCTTCTCGATGAGAAAGTCGAGGGGCTATGCACCAGGCTGATGCTGACCTTCCCGGAATGCCTGACCAAGAGCTTTGAAGAGCTGCGCAAGCCCAAACTCGAAGTCTGGAACCGCAACAAGGAGGACAGCCGCGCTTGGCTCGCGCTCAACATGATGGCGGAAGCGCGCACCGGTTTCCGCGCCTTTAACGAGGGGCCAAAGAACCATCGCGAGATCGACTTCGTAGAGCTTCGCCGGGTGTTAGCACGCGGCGAGCCCTGGACCGAAGCGCTCATTGAGCGGCTCATCCCGAAAGCGTGAGGGTAGAGCGATGAGCGATCCGGTCAAAGTCTGGTTCGAGCGTGAGGACCATCTTTTGCGGCTCCGGCTCGACCGCCCGAAGGCGAACATCCTGGATGCTGCCCTTGTGGGCGCACTTGACCGCGCCTTAGTTGAACACGGCGAACAGCCTGGGCTTCTCGGCATCCTGATCGATGCCTCGGGTCCGCACTTCTCCTTTGGAGCGAGCGTGGAGGAGCATCTGCCCGCTCAATGTGCCGGGATGTTGGCCGGCTTTCATCGTTTGATTTTGCGACTGGTGAAATCCACGGTGTCGGTGATGATGGCCGTGCGCGGACAATGCCTCGGCGGCGGCCTCGAACTCGTTTCGGCCGGGCATCTTATCTTCGCGAGCCCGGACGCGCGCCTCGGCCAGCCCGAGATCCAAATAGGGGTATTTGCGCCCGCTGCTTCTTGCCTGCTCCCGGAACGGATCGGGCTGGCGGATGCTGAGGACCTTTTGATTTCCGGGCGCTCGATCACGGCGGAGGAGGCTTTCCGAGTTGGCCTTATTACGGCTGTTGTTCCAGATCCGGAGGCGGCTGCGCTCGACTATTTCGACAAACATCTCGCCCTTAAAAGTCCAAGCTCGCTTCGCTTTGCGGTTCGCGCTGCAAGGAATTCTCTGGCCGGACGCATGACGGCGAGGCTCGCTGAGGTTGAGCAGCTTTATCTCGATGAATTGATGTCAACGCGGGATGCCGTCGAGGGGCTTGAGGCCTTCCTCGCAAAGCGCCCGGCTCGATGGAGCGGTAACTGACATGCTGGATGTAACACCCTCAAAAACATCCGAGATCGCCGCGCAGTGCGAGGCCATCTTCTCAGACCTGGACTTCAGCGCCGCGTGCCGATGGAAAGAGGGGCAGGTAGGCCGAAAGGTCATTGGTTACATGCCTTTCTATGTGCCGCGCGAGCTGATCCACGCTGCGGGCGCACTTCCCCTCGGGATCATGGGAGGAGGCGATCAGCTCGAAGTGATTCACGGCGACGCCTATTATCAAAGCTATATCTGCCGCATTCCGCGCTCCACAATCGAGCTTGGCGTATCTGGCCGCCTCGACTTCGTCGATGGCATGCTGTTCCCTTCGATCTGCGATGTGATCCGCAATCTGTCGGGAATGTGGAAACTCATGTTTCCGAAAGTGTCGGCGCGCTATGTCGATCTGCCGCAGAATTTCGAAGACGATGTAGGCGGCGAATTCTATCGCTCCGATCTTGAAGAGCTTCGTCACTGGCTCGCGGAAATCACAGGCCAGCCAGCAACCGATGACGCTATCAGCGCGTCCATCGGCTTATACAACATAAACCGTGCGCTCGTTCGCGAGCTTTACGCCGCGCGCGCGGCCGAGCCTTGGAAAGTCCCGTCGCCGGAGGTCTATCTCTTGCTCCGCGCCGGTCTTGTCATCCCAGTCGAAGAGCACAACGAGTTATTGCGGACTTATATCGATGCCGTGCACAGGCAGGATCGTCCGATTAAGGACAATTCGCGCGTAGTCATCAATGGCGTCTTCTGCGAGCAGCCGCCTCTGAACCTGATCAAGTCCATCGAGCTTTCGGGCTGCTACATCGTCGACGACGACTTCATGCTCATCACCCGTTGGGAGAAATCCGATGTCGCCGAAACCGGCGATCCGATCGCTGCCCTCGCCAAGTCCTATCTCCATAATTCGTGCTCGACCTCAGCGAAGTACGAGCCCGATGTTGCTAAGAAGGGCGCATATCTCATCGATAGCGTCCGGCAAAACCGCGCCGAGGGCGTGATTTTCGCGATGCCGAGCTTTTGCGATCCGGCACTCCTCGAAAGGCCCATGCTGCAGAACGCGCTGAAAGCCGCAGGCATCCCCTACATCGCTTTCAAATACGCGGAGAATTCGGGACAGATGCAACCCATTCGAGAGCAGGCCGGAACCTTCGCCGACTCGATCAAACTGTGGAGCGGAGAATGAGCACGATCATCACCCATCCGAAAGCTGCGAAGGCCGAAGTCATCAAGGACGCTTCGATGGCCAAGCAGAAGGAGATGATGAGCCGGCATTACGACCGGCTCTCCGACGCGCCAAAGACAGGCGAGAAAGTGGCTGCGACCTTCGTGCCAGGAAATCTAAACGAGCTGCTTCTGTGCTTTGGCATGTTGAACAATCTGCCAGAAGTCAATGCAATCCAGAATGGCCTGAGAAAGACCAGCGGCATCTTCGTGATGGAAGCCGAGAAGGCCGGTCACTCGGAAGACGTGTGCACTTATGTGAAGTCCGACATCGGCATGATGGCGAGAGGGAACATCGGGCCCAACGGCCGCAAGCTGCCCGATCCCGATGTGCTGCTCCTGTCCTATACGGGCTGCTTCACTTTCATGAAGTGGTTCGAGCTGCTTCGCGAGCAATATAAATGCGAGACGATCATGTTCCACACGCCATACATGGCGGACGGCAAGATTACGCCGGATATGATCAAATATATGGTCAAACAGCTCGAAAAGGACGTCATTCCAAAGCTGGAGAAGGTTTCCGGCGTCAAATTCGACATCGACCGCTTGCGTGAGTCCATGGCCAAATCCGCGAAAGCCGAGGACGATCTCGTTTGGGTGCTGCAAGCGGCCAAAAAGAAGCCTTCGCCGATCGACGCTTATTTCGGCGGCATTTATTACATCGGTCCGATTTTCGGTGCATTCCGCGGCACAGACGATGCCATAGACTATTACCGGTTCTTGCGCGATGAGGTGGGCGAGCGTCTTCTTGAAAGCAAAGGGCCTGTCACGCCCGATGGCGATATGGGCAAGGAGCGTTACCGCCTTGTCGTCGAAGGTCCGCCGAACTACACGAACTTCCGCCAATTCTGGAAGATGTTTTACGACGAGGGCGCGGTCGTCGTCGCCTCAAGCTACACCAAGGTCGGCGGCACCTACGATTTCGGCTTCCGCCACGATCCCGCGAGGCCGCTGGAGTCGCTCGCGGAATACTGCCTCAACGTCTACACCAACCGGAATCTACCGATGCGTGTTGGCATGCTCGAAAATTACATCAACGAATATGAGGCAGACGGGCTCCTGATTAACTCGATCAAGAGCTGCAACAGCTTCTCCGCCGGCCAGTTGCTGATGATGCGCGAGGTGGAGCGCCGCACAGGCAAACCCGCGGCTTTCATCGAGACCGATCTCGTTGACCCGCGCTACTTTTCGGCGGCCAACGTCAAGAACCGACTCGAAAGCTATTTCCAGATGATCGAGCAAAAGCGCGCCGGCGCACGCGCAGTTGCTTGATGAAGCGGCTAGGTGGCGGCTGGCTGGCCTAAGAAGGAAGCGTCTCATGAAGACTTTCATTGGTATCGATCTTGGCTCGACCACGACCAAAGCCGTGCTGCTCGATGAGTGCCAAGACGTTATCGGCCGGGGCATAACTAACTCCCGGTCGAACTACGGTACGGCCGCTCGCGTTGCTAGTGATGAAGCGCGGATCGACACCCGCTTCACACTTCTGCGCCGCTCGCTCGACACAGCCGGCATCCATTCGGATGCGGCCGAATTTCTCGCGGCACTGGAACGCGCCTTCCGCCTCGAACAGTTTTTGGAGCAGCTCGACGATCTTGAGGCGACCTGCCGCGAACAGTTGCAAACCCCGCGCTTTGCGGCAGTTGCAGAGCGGGCAGGCGAAGCAATAAGCCTGGTCTTCGCAAGACTACGCGGGGAAGCGCCCGAGCTGTATGCGCCGGGCGCGAAGCGTAAGTCCGATTTCTTCCGTGACATCGCGGGCTCGCGCTTTCACGTGCATGCGGAGGCGGTCGCGAAAGAGACGGACGTCGCGCATGAGCTGCTTCTCAATGCCTACGACAAGTCAATTATCGAGGTCGAAAACCGGCCCCCATCCGTGGATCTTCCCGGCAAATTCAAGCGCGCGGTGGACCGTGTTCTCGCAAGCACTGGCGGCACGGCGCCAGTACCGCAGGATCGCATCGAGGACGCGCTAAACATCGAGCTTGAGGAAACCTATCTCGTTGGCACGGGCTACGGCCGCGTCACGCTCCCCTTTTCGAAAGAGCATATCCGCTCCGAGATCCTTTGCCATGGTCTCGGCGCACACATGATGTACCCCAATACGCGGACGGTACTTGACATCGGCGGCCAGGACACGAAGGGCATCCAGGTGGATGCCAGAGGGATTGTCGAGAACTTTCAAATGAACGACCGCTGCGCGGCAGGCTGCGGCCGCTATCTCGGCTATATCGCGGACGAGATGAATATGGGGCTCCACGAGCTGGGGCCCATGGCGATGAAGTCGAACCGTCCCGCACGCATCAACTCTACATGCACCGTTTTTGCCGGAGCAGAGCTGCGAGACAGGCTCTCGCTAGGCGAAAAACGCGAGGACATTCTTGCCGGCCTGCATCGCGCCATCGTCCTGAGAGCGATCTCAATCATCTCGCGCTCGGGCGGGGTCACGAACGAGTTCACCTTTACAGGCGGCGTCGCCAAGAACGATGCAGCGGTGCGCGAACTGCGCAAACTCATCAAGGAGAACTATGGCGATGTGACCATCAATATCAATCCCGAGTCCATTTACACCGGCGCGCTCGGTGCAGCGGAATTCGCCCGGCGGGCTGCAAACGCTTGAGGAGTAACCATCATGCCCATCACTGCCGGGATTGACGTGGGTACAGGCGCCATCAAGGTGGCACTCTTCGACTCCAGCAACGGCACCGAGACATGCCTTGGAAAGAAGGTAGAGCGCGTTCGCCAGCGTGATCCGCTCCTCCTTGCCACTCAGATCTATGATAGCCTTCTGACCGAAAATGGCCTCAAGCGTTCCGATGTCGCCTATTGTGCGACGACGGGGGAAGGAGAGGCACTGCACTTCCACACCGGCCATTTCTATTCGATGACGACGCATGCGAGAGGCGCCCTTTTTCTTAATCCAAAGGCGCGGGCTGTCCTTGACGTCGGTGCGCTGCACGGCCGCGCCATCCGTACGGATGCGCGCGGCAAGGTGCTCAACTACAAAATGACGAGCCAGTGTGCCTCGGGCTCCGGCCAGTTTCTCGAGAACATCGCCCGCTATCTCGGCATTGCGCAGGATGAGATCGGCAGCTTATCGCAGCAGGCCGATAACCCGGAGAAAGTTTCGGGCATTTGCGCGGTGCTCGCCGAAACAGACGTCATCAACATGGTGTCGCGCGGCATTACCGCCTCGAACATTCTGAAAGGCATTCACGAGTCCATGGCCGACCGTCTCGGGAAACTGCTGAAGACCGCCGGCAAGCTCGATGGCACAATCCAAATGACCGGCGGCCTTGCGCTTGACGACGGCCTTGTCAGCGCGATGAAACAGGCCCTCGTCCGGGAGAAGATTGCTGTGCCAATCGAAACGCACCCGGACGCGATCTACGCAGGCGCAATCGGAGCGGCACTGTGGGGCGCATTCCGTTGGGGAAAGCTTCAGCGCGTGGGTGAGACCGCGAACGCCGCTTGAGGCCGGGCGCCGCCGATGGCTCAAAGACGCAGCTAAACCTCACATGCGGACCGGGCCTATCAAATTGGGGAGAAGCAAATGGCCTTGAAGATCAATGAAGACTGCACCAACTGCGATGCGTGCGCTCCGCAGTGCCCTAATGAGGCAATCTCGATGGGGAGCGAGCGCTTCGTCATCGACGCTTTGCGCTGCACCGAATGCGTCGGCGCCCACGATGAGCCGCAATGCAAGCTCGCGTGCCCAGCGAACTGCATTGTCGTAAATCCGGACTTCCCCGAGACCCGGGATGAGCTGGAGGAAAAGTACCGGCAGCTCCACACCTAGCGGCCTGACACTCGCCAGCGTTCAATGACTTGACGGCGCCGGGCTTAATCACGGGTAGCCGCTCATCGGAAGGAAAATTGCGATGTTCGAAGCAGCCTCTGGGGCGAGTGCCGCGTCCGGCACCGTCCGTTCTCTCGTCCCGTCCGATTTGGATCGCGCCGTGGAAATCGACCGCGGTCTATCGGGTATCGCGCGGCACGGCTTCTTCGAGAAGAGGCGCGATCGAGCCTGGCGCATCCGGAAGCCTTCGTTTCGCTCGGCTCTATGGAAAAAAACGGTACGCTTGAAGGTTTGGCGCTCGCTCAAATCCTCGATGGTGAGTTCGGAGACTCGCACCCGGCTGCAGTTCTCGATGCCATTGGCACCAAGGCAAAGGTCCGCGGTCATGGCGGCGCCCGGATGTTGCTCTGTGCGCTTGTGGAGACGCTTAGCGGGCGTAAAGCAGCCGAGCTGCGGACCCAGGCCAAATGGCCGGAAGAGCGCATGATCCATTTCTTGGGAACCTCTGGCTTCGCGCTCGCACCGGTGCTCGTCCTCGAACGGAGCTGTGCCCCTCTATCAGGCGAGGTTGCCCCCGGCGAAGCTGCAGGGATGACCAAGAGGTTCTTTCGCGCGACTGCGTGCCCATGCGCACGCTGAAGTCAATGGACTTCACCGCGGTGGTAACGATCGATCGCCGGATTACCGGACGCGACCGAACGGCCTATTACCGGCGTAAGTTCGAGGAGGTACTGAATGAGAGCGGCATCCGCTTGTCGATGATCGCAACTGACGATGAAACCGCAGCCGGCTTCATTATGGCCCGCGTCGACTACGGCGAGTTCGGGATGACCCAATCGGGGGCCGTAATGGACACGCTTGGCGTTGACCCGGATATTCAGGGCCGGGAAACGGCGCTGCTGTCGGTTCTTCTCAGTAATCTGGAGTCGCTCAGGGTCGAGAGCGTGCGCACCGAGGTCCCGTGGAATAGTTACGCGCTTCTCGCTTTCCTGGCCGCCCGCGGGTTCCGTCCCTCGCAGTGGCTGAATTTTGTGCGGGCCTTGTAGGGAAGCGCAAGCACGCGCCCTTCCTTGAGCCGAAAGTCGATGCCGTGCAGGATTTGCGTATCGCCATAGCCGGTTTCGAGAGCCTCGATTTCAAGCATCGGCGTCCCAGTCACCGAGATAGATTTCGTTGACGAGTGGACTAGAGCGGGTTTCTTGAGGCGTGCCCTCGAAGACAACCTTCCCGTAATTTAACACCGTGATGCGGTCTGCAACATTGAGGGCAAGGTCCATGTCGTGTTCGATAATAAGGATCGTGAGATCGCGCGGCAGCGATTTGAGAAGCCCATGTAAGGCCTCGATCATGGAAGGACCTGCGCCCGATGCCGGCTCATCCAGCAGGAGCACCTTGGGCTTGCTCGCAAGCGCGATCCCAACTTCGAGCTGCCGGCGCGTGCCATAGGAGCAATGGGCGACGGGCGCCTTCAGCAGATCGAGAAGGCCAACCTGCGCGGCAACCTCCGTGACCTGCCGGCGGACAGACTTGTCACGCAGCGAGTCTCGCAGCAGCGATGCGGAGCGCCCGAGCACGGCTGCGGCCGCAAGCGAAAGGTTCTCACCTACGGTGAGGCCATTGAAAAGGCTGTTTTTCTGAAAGCTGCGTGCGAGACCCATGCGGGCGCGCTCTTCGACGCGGCAGGCGGAGATGTTCTTGCCGTCGAGCCAGACTTCGCCTTTGGCCGGAGCGAGTTGGCCCGTCAGAAGATTGAAGAGCGTGGTCTTTCCTGCACCATTTGGGCCAAGCACGGCGCGCCGCTCTCCCTTCTCCAGCCGGAAAGAGACGTGATCGGTGACAAGGAGCGAGTCAAATGATTTGCAAAGGTTGATCGCTTCAAGCATCGGCTTCACCTCAGCAGTGACCGTGGCCTCGGGACAAAAGGTCAGGGGATTAGCTACGCCGTAAACCCCGAACCGCTCCCAATCGTCATGCCAATAGACCAGATTTGCATACAGCGCCAGCTTGACCCTCCATTGGCACCGAGAAGCTCAGTCATCACCTAGCCTACTGGCGTTCCCATCGAAGAAGCGTCCACAGATGCCGAGAGCTTCGGGGGGCGTGCGAAATACAGCAGCTTCGATCTGACAGCATACCGCCTGACCAGCGGTT
>JBAUNL010000460.1:0-2073 GCA_049579205.1 Rhodomicrobium sp.
GAGGCGCTACCCCGGAGGCGGCGGGATCAACGTTGCCCGGGTCATGGGCCGTCTCGGATCCGAGGCAACCGCCCTCTATCCAGTAGGCG
Organism: Rhodomicrobium sp.; assembly: GCA_049579205.1. Lineage (GTDB taxonomy): Bacteria > Pseudomonadota > Alphaproteobacteria > Rhizobiales > Rhodomicrobiaceae > Rhodomicrobium. The sequence continues at coordinate 90 of JBAUNL010000460.1, forward strand.
GCTACTGCGGACAGCTGTTCCGGACGTTGATTGATCAAGAGAATATCCGTAGTCTTGTGATCCCAATCGAGGAGGAGATGCGTGAGGACTTCACGGTGGTCGAGACGAGCACCGGGAACGAGTTCAGGTTTGTCTCGAAGGGACCGCATCTTCGCGAGGCAGATTGGCGCCTTTGCCTGGAGACCGTTGCCGGGTTTCAGGATCCTATCGATTTTCTCGTTGCGGGCGGCAGTCTTCCCCCCGGGGTTCCCGATGACTTCTATGCACGGATTGCTGAAATTGCACGCGGCCGGGGCGTACCATTTGCGCTCGACACTTCAGGCGCTCCGCTTAGGGAAGCGCTGGCGCATGGTGCCGGCCTCGTGAAGCCTAATCTCAGGGAAATGCGGGAGCTAATGGGCGAACCGTTGGCCAATCTGGCTTCATGTATAGGAGCGTGCAAACGTCTGGTGGCGTCCGGCAAAGCGAATCTCATCGCTTTGACACTGGGAAGCCAGGGTGCTGTCCTTGTGACGCAGAATGGAGCTTGGTTCGCACCCCCGCTCCTTATCAAGGCGATCAGCACAGTCGGCACAGGCGATAGCTTCTTGGGCGCCATGGTTTGCGGTCTGGCTTGCGGCTTGTCGGAGCAAGAGGCATTCCGTCAAGGGGTGGCCGCTGGGTCGGCCGCATTGCTCGCTCCGGGAACCGAACTATGTCACAGTGCGGAAGTGGAAGCGCTTCTTAAGCATGTTGTCATCAACTCTCTAGCTTAGAGTCTCGGAGTCCCTTCCGTCTGAAGTGTATCAATATACGCTAGCGGTGCGCCTTGGCAGAATACGCTAGCGGTGCGCCTTGGCAGACCGGAGCGCCCCACCCCCTCCCAAGGTGGTGGTCGGAGCCGCGTCCTTGGGCCTCCTCGCGCAAATAGCCAACCGGCGCGATCATCGAGAGTGAGAGAATAAACGCGAAAAACGGACGTGCTTTCAGATAGGAACCGATCGCCCGCTCCCTTGGATCCTAGCAGCGCCTGGAAGGCGGCTTTCCCGGCTCGGCCGTTATCGGCGACGCTATTACGAGTTGATCACGGTTATCGCTTCCAGCGACCGAGTCGTATTCTACCTCGGCATGAAGTTCCGCGATTACCGGATGGGGGCGAGGCCTCGCGAAGGCCCTGCAAGGTCACTTTCCATGGCCAAGATAAGCCGCAAAGCTTTGCATTGCGTAAGCGCCAATCTCATCTTAGCACAATGCATTCAAATTTCTCGGTTTTCCGCGAGCGGCTTCGTAAGGCCTGCCGCATTCGCAACATGAGTCGCACCCCGCCTCTGTTCCGCGTTGGGCTTCGGAGGAAAGCGCGCAATCTATCTCGACGTCCGTGGGCTGAGGCTGCTGGATGTTGATCACCTGGCAAGGATTATGATGTGTCGATTGACTGGCTTTTAGGCGGAACGGACGTCATAGACGTCCTTGAAATGCCCGAACTGCCGGAGGAGCGGGAGCCACCGAAAAGGAAGGCGAGAAAAACGGCTTAGACAAGATAACCACGGATGGAGGGAACCGGTTTATGTGAGCATGTCGGCTCCTGGCCATCCGCGGAGCCGCCTTCGCCGCTCTCACCCTCTGTTTCTTTCTCGGCAAGCGCATCGTAAGTTCTTGCGATTTCCTCAAAGGGTTTTTCGGAAGGGGGGAATTTATTATGGTGATTCCGCCAAGTTGTTGCATGTGGGGCTACAAAACCAGCCGCCATTCAAAGCGTGCGCGCCGGTCGCAGAATCGCGTCTAGAGCGGTTCCCGAATTAATTGAATCGGAAGGGATTCACAAAGAGGCCGAAGCAGTTGAGTCTGCCCTTGTTCAAGACGGGGGCAGCGATGGGCTATTCGAAGGATCTGCGGGTTCGATTGATTGGTTCGGTTGAGAGGGGCCGGTCTGCGCGGTCGCAAGCCCAGGTCTTCGATGTGAGCGCCTCGACCGCAGTCAAATGGGTGCAAGTCTTTCGCAGCG
>JBAUNL010000461.1:0-3803 GCA_049579205.1 Rhodomicrobium sp.
CAGGCGAAGACTGTCACCGATCCGGCTCTTGAAGACGAATCCGGCACCTCCGCTCTCAACGAGATCGCCAGTCCGGAAGTAACCGTCTGAGGTAAAGGCACGCGCCATTGCCGCAGGATCATCGAGATAGCTGTCAAAGATGGAAGGCGCCCGAAGGCACAACTCGCCAGCCTTGTCCTCCGAAACCACCTCACCGGTTTCGGGATCACGAATGGAAAACTCAGCGCAGGCGGAAACCGGAATGCCGCCGTCGCACAATCGCCTGCCTTCAGGCGCGATTGCGAAAAGCGCCTGCACCTCAGAGCTGCCGTACAAGCCGCAGGGCTTCATCCTGGCCGCATCAGCGGCCGCAACGGCAAGTTCGGCTCGCGGCGTGAAACTCGCAAACCCGCTGAAAACCAGCGTCTCGAAAGGCTGGCCGGAACTCGCACTGGCAATGCGTTCGAGCATGTCGTCGCTGCCGGCCGTGTGCGTGACGCTGTGTGCCCGGATAAGGCTTGCGGCTTGCTCTGCATCAAATCGGGGCATCAGCACGATATGGGCGCCTCCTGCTGCAGCTCCCATCGCAAGTGCGAGCCCAAAGGTTCCGCAAAGCGGAAGCGCCACCAGGGCACAAGACCCCCTCTTTCGAGTTGACAGTGCAGCGGCAACATCTTCGGCATGGCATGCAATCGATCGTTGACGGTGAAGCACCAGCTTCGGGCCGCCCGTCGTGCCGCTTGTTGTAAAGGTGAGGCAGGCTGCCTCCGGCGCTGCCGCGTCCACGGCCCGGCCTGCGGGAACAAGGGGCCGCACGGGAAGGCCGGCTGCCTCGCCCCCGGTTGCGTCACGGCCGATGACGCAGTGCAAAGACTTGCGATCCTCCGGGGGAAGTTGCTCAAGGAGGCTTGGAAAGTCCACAGGCGGAAATCCCCACGCCGTTACCAGAACAGAGGCTCTCGAGCGGCGTAGCAAATACGAGACTTCGGCGGCTCTGAACCGGGTATTGACGTGCACCGCGAGCGCACCGAGCCGAGCGCAGGCGAAAACCAAGGCAAAGTAATCGGTGCTGTTGGGAAGCCAAAGAGCAACGCGATCGCCGAAACTGACTCCGTGACTGGCCAAAAGCGCGGCATAGCCTTGAACGAGATCGCCAAACTCCTTCCAATCAAGGGTGCCGCGCTCATCGCTAACCGCCGCGCTGTGAGGGCTTATTGCGACATTGTGCGTGAGAATGTCCGATAAGGTTTCGGCGCCCATGGACTGAACCCTGGCCTATTGCTTTATGAGCATGGGGCAACGCGACCGGCTCAGGGGCTGGAAGGCTTTATCGCCGGGGATCACCGCCAAGACCTTGAAGTAGTCCCACGCATATTTGGATTCCGAGGGCTTCTTTACTTCAACCAGGAAGAAATCATGCACCATGCGGCCATCCTCGCGGATCCGTCCGCCTTGTGCATAAAAGTCATTGATAGGTGTATCTTTCATTTTCCTCATCACTGTCGCAGTATCAGCGGTCCCGGTGGCTTTCACTGCGTTCAAATAGTGCATGGTGCTGGAATAGACGCCGGCCTGGGACATGTTCGGCATTTTGCCGGCGCGCGCGAAATAGCGCTTTGAAAATGCGCGGGAGGCATCCGTACGATCCCAATAATAGGCGCTCGCGGTCAGCATGCCTTGCGCGGTTTGAAGACCGATTGTGTCGACATCAGTATCGTACATCAAAAGGGCTGCAAGCTTTTGGCCCGCTTTGGTCAAACCGAACTCTGCAGCTTGCTTAACAGCCTGCACCGTATCTTTGCCAGCATTGGCAAGGCCGATGACTTCGGCTTTTGATGCTTGAGCCGTCAGAAGAAATGAGGAAAAATCCGGCGTGCCGAGCGGGTGGCGGACATCGCCCAGCACTTTTCCTCCGGCCGCCTTTACCGCTTCCGCAGTGTCATGTTCGAGATCTGCGCCGAAGGTGTAGTCTGCGGCAAGGAAGAACCAGGACTTGCCGCCCGCTTCCGTTACTGCACGGCCGGTTGCGGTCCCAAGTGCATAGGTGTCGTAGGCATAATGCACAGTCTGCGGAGCGCAGTTCTCATTGGTGAGACGGGTCGTGCCCGGACCGTTCAGGATGATGATCTTATTGCGCTCTTTCGCGATTTCTTGCGCTGCCAAGGCGGTTGCGGAGGCCGCAACATCTAATAGCGCCGCGGCATTTTGGGTGTCGAACCACTCCCGCGCCTTAGCGGCGGCAATATCTGGCTTGTTTTGGTGATCTGCGATGAGCAGCTCGATCGGGCGGCCAAGAACCTTGCCGCCGAAATCTTCCACCGCCATTCTTGCTGCCATCGCGCTGCCGGGCCCAGTGACGTCAGCATAGGGTCCGGACATATCAAGGATCAATCCGAGCCTCAACGGTTCGCCAGCCTTGCCTGCCTCGCCTCCAAAGCAAACTGCGGCTGAAAATAATAGACCTATCGCTGCCAGTAATAACCTAAGCGCCATGTGCGATTCCCCCGGAGGTTTCCCGGCTCTTCGTATTTGTCACGGAGAGTGCGGTATCGGTGCTATATGCCCGCTCCATTAGGATGCTAGCGAATATATTGCATGAACACTATTGGTGAATTTTACGAGCCTGCGTCCCCAAATGGCCGGCCATTTCCGGTTCAGGCCGATTGCGGATCATCGAGGCGACGAGGAGTATGTCTCCTTTTAAGGGGCCTGCTGAAGTAGGTATGCTCGCGGGCATGGCGAAAAGGCTGCACCCCATCAAGTCCGGCTGGACGACGAGATGGCGCCTAGGCAAGATTGCGCAGGTCGAAAACCGGACCTTAGAGTATTTGGAGCGACGGAACAGAAATGAGCGCACTATGACGGCCAGACAGCACCCGCCGGCAAAGCCCCCCCGCAAAAATCACTTTAGTCCATCCTGTTATCTCAAGCAGTGGGCGGGCCAGGACGGCTTACTCTGCGAGTATAGGCGCCTGCCGAACGGAAAAATAGCGCCGCAGCGCAAGCACCCGAATGCTACCGGATTTGAAATCGACCTGTACAAGATTGAAGGCCTCCCAAAGGAATTGGCGCAAGCAGTCGAAACCAAGTTTATGAAGCCAGTTGATGACGAAGCTGACAAGGCACTACAGAAATTGGTGAGAGGTAACCAAGAACCCTGGAATCTAAGGGAACGCAGTGCGTTAGCTCGCTTCATTCTTTCGCTTCTCTATCGCCATCCTGAGGGGGTACGCGAGCTGAAGGAGCATATGCGCGATGTGTATCTCGCCGGCCTTGATTCCTTGCGTGAGCACTATCTCAAGGAGCGGCAGGCAGATGACCCGCCGACGCTTGAGCAGTCGAGGATTTCGCCGATATGCTCCAGGCCGTGCCGGGAGCTTATTTCTGGGTTGGTCACGCGGGTTCCGTCCCGGTTCATAATCCTGGCTTCGTCCTGGATGACGAGATCCTGCCGGTCGGGGCCAGCATTTTTGCCCGCCTTGTGGAGACCCGGCTCCCATGCCAATAGAAGTGCCACTTTATGCTATGACCGCGGTCGAGATCGTTTCTGCATACAAAAACGGGCATATATCGCCGGTAGATGTGCTCGAGGCGGTCCTTTCCCGCGTCGCAGCATGGGAGCCTCAGTTAAACGCCCTCTACGCATTCGATCCAGATGGCGCGCGAGCCTTGGCGCGCGAATCGGCGGAACGCTGGCGAAGAAAGCAGCCAGCGTCCACTGCTGGATGCTCAAACCCTTAGCGTGCGATTTGAGGAAGATGTTCAAGTCTATATTGCCAGAACAAATTTCGAAGGTACTTTTAGCGGTTATGAAACTTCCGATT
>JBAUNL010000462.1:0-22961 GCA_049579205.1 Rhodomicrobium sp.
GTGTCGAGACTGTTCGTCGTCACCGCGTTCGCTGCATCCGTGAGCTTCGCGGTGCCGAAATCGACATATTGATACTCACCCTTTAGCGACCAGGCCGGATTGATCTTGTACTCGATGCCGCCACCGGCGACCCAACCCGTCTGCGTGCCGCTACTGGCCAGCACATCTCCGCCAACATTTGCGTGTTGACGCACGTCTCCATAGGCGAAGCCGCCCGTGCCATAGATGAGCGTGTTGCCCATCGCGTAGCCGAGGCGTCCGCGAACGGTGCCGAACCAATCGACGCGCTCTTGGCTTGTGTAGGCAGTACCCCCAGTCGAAACGCCGGAGACGCGATCGCTGATATCGCCACCTTGGAAGTCCGTTTCGACGCCGTAGACAATAGAGCCACTCTGGAAGTTATAGCCGATCTGGCCGCCTCCAAAGCCGCCTTGCGGCTGTGCGCGCCCCGATGAGTCCGTGACGGCACCGCTATAGTCCAGGGTGGTACCGCTGCCACTCCAGGCATAGCCGCCATTGATACCTGCGTAGAACCCCGCCCAGGTGTTCGCTGCAATATAAGGAGCCGGCGCCGCATAGGACGGCGGCGGCGCTGGAGTCCGGTATAAGTCGGCCGCATTCGCAGCCATGGGTGCTAGTGGAAAGGCACCCACGACCGTGAGGCCAACTAATTTGCGATGGAGCATGTTCATACCAAGCATCCCCGTAATTTATGCGCATTACTGATTAGTGTTCGTCAGTGTGGCGCATGGCATTTACAGACTTGATCGAGAAATCGTAACAATGGGAGTTTGGCAGCGGCAAGGCGGCCAGGCGTCCATTTTTGGCCATTTCCTTCACGGCGTTGTGCTTTGTGGGGTGCGCCATGCCAAAACCTATCAGTGTTTACAACATATTAGTGCAAACGCTTGAAGTAAGGCGGCCAAATCCTCGTACATTTCCCGGGCGTGGCAACCGAACGGCCAGTTTTGGAGAGAATGGGGAGGCAGGCCCTATCTGAGTATCTTATATTAGGCTATTTCTAGCTCAGATTGAAATTTGTAACAAATATATTCTCGGTGCTTCATTTAATACATAGGCCGTAATAAAATCCTTAGACGCCCCGGAGGTGCCGGCAGGGCGGCCTAATTCCGGCACAGTCGTTCATTAAGAATAGCCTGTCTGAAGCTTTAACTGCGCGCTAGCAACGGGCAAGACCTTGCATCTTTTACAGGGGCAAATGTTGCAAGGACCGTCACTTGTGCGCGGTCATGAACTCGTAGCTTAAATCTTTGGGATGTGCTGAATGCGAATTAAGGCCCTGATCGCTGCACTCTTCGTCAGTGCGCTCGTGGCCGGCTTCGGGCAAAAAGCTCAGGCAGGCCTTTTTGTCTCTATTTCTGTCGCCCCTCCGCCGCTGCCGGTTTACGCTCAGCCCCCGATCCCCGGCCCTGGCTATATCTGGACCCCCGGCTATTGGTCATGGGACGACGATGACGGCGACTATTACTGGGTCCCAGGGGCCTGGCTTCCCGCACCCGAACCAGGTTTGCTTTGGACACCAGGATATTGGGGTTGGAACGACGGCGTATACGTTTGGAACACAGGCTATTGGGGACCGCACGTCGGCTTTTACGGCGGCGTCTGCTACGGATTTGGCTATGTTGGTGTGGGTTTTGCGGGGGGATATTGGGCCGGCGGCGTTTTCACTTATAACAGATCTGTTACGAATATCGGAACGTCGGTGACGATAACAAACGTCTATAACAAGACCGTGGTGACTCATAATGTCACGAATGTCAGCTTCAACGGCGGCAGCGGCGGAATCAAGGCCCAGCCTAATGCCCAGGAGCTTGCTGCTGCGCATGAGCACCACGTGCAGCCCACAGGCGAGCAGTTGCAGCATCAGCTACTTGCGCGCAATAATCCGGATCTGAAAGCATCAAGAAACCACGGCAAGCCGCCGATCGCCGCGGTGCGCCACGCTGGCGACTTCAGCAAGGGAAATGTTTTTGCCGCGAAATCCGCTGGCGGCTCATTTCGCCCCGCATCTCTGAAGACCAACAATGGTCCGGGCAAGAGTCAATCTGGGATCAAGCGCACGAGTAAGACTCCGGGTGTGAAGCCTTTCGGAGGGAGCAACAATCGGAATTCCAATACAAGCGCAAACCTGAACGCCAATCCCAACAAATTCCATAAGGACAACCGGCAGAATCTGAACCTTTCAAAGGCGAATGGGAACGCATTAAATAATGGGCTGCTTACGAGGAAGCCCGGCGGGCCGAAACTTCCGCCGAACAATCGGCCTGTCCGCAACCAGCCACCGCCACGCAAGGATAAAAAGCCCACGTAAGGCGAAGGATGCGGTAGCATGCGGGATATCAGGTAGCTTAAAGCGGCCCGGCAGGGGCCGTTTTTCACATTGCTTTCGCAAATGGGCTCATGGTGCAAAGAACGGCGGGCGCGGCCGCAACGGACAGCCAGTTTCAGGGCTTTGGTCCCCAGGCTTTGGATTTCTTCAAGGCATTGGCCTTTCATCAAAGCAAGGAATGGTTCAGCGAGCACAAGGCGATTTACGAGCGCGATGTGAAAACGCCGATGGTTCTTCTCATAGGAGACCTGACGGCCGGGTTCGCAGTGCGGGGCATTCCCTTAATGGGGTTAGGCGAGCGGTCCGTATTCAGACTGCATAGGGATATCCGGTTTTCCAAGGATCAAAGCCCCTACAAAACTCATGCGGGCGCGGTTCTCACACGCCACGGCAGTAAGAACTCGCCTGGGCTTTTTTACATTCATGCGGCGCCTGATCGATCTTTCGCAGCGGCAGGCTTCTACCACGCGGAGCCGGCGCTGCTGGCAGCAATCCGGTCCGCCATCGCGGAAGATGCCGCAGGATGGCTCGGGATCGAACGGCGGCTGAGCCGCTCCGGGTTTTCCCTTTCGACGGAAAATAAAGTTACAAGACTTCCGAAAGGCTTCGACCCTAAAGAGACAGCCGAGGTCGCAGAGGCGCTCAAGCTTAAATCGTTCATTATTCAAAAGCCGCTCGCCCCGGAGGATTTGTTCAATTCCAAGCTTGTAGCCGATCTTATCGGCTTTGCAGAAACAGCCCTCCCACTCTTGGATTTTGGCTGGAAAGCGATCGCAGTCGAGCGAGTCAGAGGCTAACGAAGATCGTCTGGTTCCGACATCATTCGTTGTCGCGCGTTTCCAACGGATGGAGCCTAATTGGCTTTCCAGAGCCTTCGATTTTCTGGAAAGCGGTAACTGCGTCACCCGCTTTCACGATCAAATCCCTCACAGCGGCAACGCTTTCCGCGACTTGTACCCAGCCCTCGAGCTCGTTCATGAATATGTCTGAGCCGCCATGCGCTCCCATTCGCACACGTTGAATGTCCTCGACGCAGATGAGCGTGATGTTTCCGCCGGTGTCGTGTAACTCGATGAACATAACCGATCCTCCATGGCGCAGAGGGCCCTTGTCTTGAAGCCGATTATAGCAACAACGTTGAGAATAAAGGGTGCCATATCGGCAACCCAGACCTGCTCGTAAAACGCCGGGCCCTGGTCCTAATGTGGACTGGGAAAGCGCAGGCGGCTGCGCCGCGGAACGCTTCCAGCGCAGTTGACACCGGCTTATGCGCTCCGAACCCTAGTGTGCATTGATATTGCTACAAAAGTCTTAGGTGTGAAGTATCGTAGAATCCATCGCTTGGATTGTTATATTTCGCCCAACAGAAATCCGTTAAAAAGGAGGAATGCCATGGGAGACGGCTCGTCGCCGCTTAAGGCGTTAATGAATCAAGGTGTTAGACGCCGTACGGTTCTGAAGGCTGGATTGGCCGCAGGCGCTGTTCAGCTCGCAAGTCCTTTTATTATCAGCGCGCGTGCGGAACAGCCCATCAAGATGGGCTTTAACGATCCGCTCACTGGCACCTACGCCGCACTTGGCAAGAACGAGCAGCACGGCTGCGAATACGCAATCGAGCAGATGAATAAGAAGGGTGGCATTCTGGGACGTCCGGTGGAGCTTCTGGTTGAGGACTCAACTTCGGGCGACGTGGGCACCGCAGTCCAGAAGGCGAGAAAGCTCATCGACCGCGACAAGGTGGATTTTCTGCTCGGTAACGTGAACTCCGCGATGGCACTGGCGCTCGGCCAGGTATCGAATGAGGCCAAGAAATTTCATGTTGTTACAGGCGGCCATACCGATGCTGTGACCGGCAAAGATTGCCACTGGAATGTCTTCCGGGTTTGCAATACCACCCAAATGGAGGCAAACGCTGTTGCTTCCAGCCTGATAAAGAGCGGCAAAAAATGGTATTATGTGACGCCAGACTATGCATTCGGGCATACGCTTCAGGCCGGCTTAGAGAAGGCCTGTACTAAGCTTGGCGGCAGCAAGGCCGGCGGAGACTTGGTTCCACTGGGGACCACGGATTTCTCGTCTTACCTCATCAAGGCACAAGGTGCGAGCCCGGATGTCATCATCTTCTTGATGGCGGGAGATGACATGGTCAATGCTCTTAAGCAGGCCGTGCAATTTGGTCTCGACAAACGCTTCCACATAGCAGGCGCCCAGCAGGAACTCGAAGTGCTGGAGGGGCTGCCACCAGAAGCTTTGATTGGAACGTGGGTTTTTGAGTGGTACTGGAAGCAGCCGAATGTTCCTCATGTAGCGGAATTCGTTGAGGGAATCCGGAAGAAGACCGGGAAGGTTCCGACAGCCCGCACCTGGTTCGGCTACGTTAGCGCCTGGACTTGCGCGCTGGTTGCGAACCAGGAAAAGACATTGGATGCCGTAAAGTTGGCGCGTGCGATGCAGGATTTTGCCCTTCCACCTGAGATCGCCCTGATGCCGCATAAGGCATTTTACCGGGCTGGACAGAACCAGTTGATGCCAACTTTGTACGTCGGCAAAGCGCGTCCTCATCCTGCCGGGGGCGACAAGGAAGATCTGTTTGAAGTCAATGAACTCGTAAATGGAGCAGAAGCTGCGGGTCCCGTGGAGGAATCCGGATGCAAGCTTAGCTGGCCTGCGTAAGACTTCAGGGAGCGGCCACTCTCCGGCCGCTCCCTGAATTCTCCTCCCCTCCCCCCGCTCATCCCAAAAGTAGGCCTATGGATCAACTCGTCGTCTTCAATCTTTTCAATGGCCTGGTGACGGGGACCTTCTATGCCCTTATGGCGTTGGGGCTTTCCCTTATTCTCAATCTGAGCGGCGTTATCAATTTCGCGCATGGAGGCTTCCTGGCATTGGGCGGCTTCTTCGCCTATGCTATTGAGCCCTACACCGGCTTTTGGGTCGGCCTTCTCGTCGCCCCTGTGCTAGTTGCCATTCTCGGCATCATAATAGAACAAGTTTTCATTCAACGACTCTACGGGCGCGACCCGCTTTATAGTCTTCTTCTGACCTTTGGACTTGCCTACGTTCTGCAGGACGCGGCGCGGATAATCTGGGGCGCGCAAAGCGTACCTTTTCAAGTGCCTAGCATCCTCACAAGTCCGGTAAGCACCCAATTCTTTTTCTTGACCGGCTACCGGCTGTTTATGGTCGGACTCGCTCTTGCAGCGGTTACCCTGCTTTTCTTGATCCTAACAAGAACGCGGCTTGGGCTGAGAATCCGCGCCGGTACGCGGGACCTTGAAACGGTTTCGGTTCTCGGCGTGAATGTGCGCGTACTAAGGAGCTTGAATTTTGGGCTCGGCATCTACCTCGCCGGTCTGGCCGGGGTGCTCGCCGCGGGCCAGCTTGGTCTGTCCCCTACCATCGGTGACAGCCTTATCATGCCAAGCTTTGTCGCCATCATTGTGGGAGGTCTCGGGAGCCTGACCGGCACGCTCCTGGGCGGGTTGCTCATCGGCATTGCGTCCGGCCTGGCGACCATCTATTGGCCGTCCGCTACCGAAGCCGTTATTTACGTCATGATGGGGCTGGTTCTTTTGGTGCGGCCGCAAGGGCTTCTCGGCGAGGAAGGAAGGCTGCAGTGAGCCGCTTCCTGCGCATTTTGGTCACGGCCGTTATCTGGGCCGGCCTGATAACCGCGCCATACTGGCTTCGTGAAGTTGGCGGTTATACCAGCCTTGGTTCACGCGTGGTCATTCTGGGCCTCGCGGCCATGTCCCTGAATTTCCTCCTCGGTTTTACGGGAGTTCTCTCATTTGGCCATGCCGCATATTTTGGCCTTGGCGCTTATGGAGCAGGGCTAACGATCAAGTACCTCATGCCTAATACACTGGCCGGGATTGGCGTAGGTATCGCAATTGGCACCCTCGCCGCAATGATCATAGGCGCGCTTATCGTGAGGCTAAGAGGCGTCTATTTCGCGATGGTCACGATTGCATTCGGCCAAGTTTTCTATTTCATCGCCTTTCGCTGGCATGAGGTCACGGGTGGCGACGATGGCTTGGGCGGCTGGCAGAAGATCCCGATTCACATAGGCTCCTGGGTTTTCGATATAGCCACTAACGAGGTCAACTTCTATTACTTTTCCCTTATTTGCTTTGCCATAGCCACCGGCATCATGGCTATCCTTCTCAGCTCACCGTTTGGTGCCACTCTTGTCGCCATTAGAGAAAATGAGCGTCGCGCGCGGTTCCTGGGCATTCGCATCGAGCAGCATATCTGGCTGTCTTTTGTCATTTCCTGTCTTTTTGTCAGTCTCGCCGGAGCGTTATTTGCTCTTCTGAACAATTTCGCAGATCCGCGGTTTCTGCGGTGGGATCAATCCGGCACCTTTGTAATTATGGCTGTGTTAGGAGGAATGAGATCGTTTTGGGGTCCTTTGCTAGGCGCAGCTATCTATGTGGTTTTACAAGACTACGTCTCCAGCATAACGGAAAACTGGATGTCTATTATAGGAGCTTTCTTCATGGCCGTGGTTCTGTTCTTTCCCAGAGGCCTTTTTGGGCTGTTTAGATGGAAAGCGGCCGCATGAGCATTCTTCGCGTTGATAACGTCACTCGCCAGTTCGGTAGCCTTGTCGCCGTGAAGAACGTCTCCATGACAATCGAGCTTGGCGAATTGCGGGCGATAATCGGGCCGAATGGTGCGGGCAAGACGACCTTCTTCAATATGATCAGCGGCCTCATCCGGCCGACCTCAGGCCGTATCTTCTTCGAGGGCCGGGATGTGACCCGGCTCAGGCCTGCCAGGCGAGTTGCGCTCGGAATGGCTCGCACATTTCAAATTACGGAAATTTTCCCGGAGCTTTCGCTCTACGATAACGTTCGCATAGGTGCGGAAGTGGCCGCCGGACGCCGCCTTCGTCTTTTGCCGGGCGCCGACACTGCCGTGCATGATGCTGTGATCGCGCTTCTGAAAATGGGTGGGCTTGAGGATAAGGCGCGGCGTCTTGTCGGCGAATTATCACATGGGGACCAGCGAGCGGCCGAGATTTTGATGGCGCTTTCACTCAAACCCCGCCTGCTTCTGTTAGATGAGCCTACCGCGGGCATGGGTGGCACCGAGACTGAATATGTGACCGAGCTTATCCGCCGCCTTCACAAGAACCACGGGCTTACCATCGTCTTGATCGAGCACGACATGCGCGTCGTTTTCTCATTGGCCGACCGCATCACGGTCCTCGCGGAAGGAGAAATGCTCGCGGATGGGATGCCGGTAGAAATAGCGGCCAATGATGCTGTGCAACAAGCTTATCTGGGTGTTGCCGCATGAACGCTCTTGAAGTAGAGAATATCCATACGTTCTATGGCAAGAGCCATATCCTTCATGGCGTTAGCCTCAGGGTCGGCGAAGGCGAAATCGTAACGCTTCTCGGGCGGAACGGGGCCGGAAAAACCACAACTCTTCGAAGCATCAGCGGACTCACCCCACCCTCACAGGGAAGGATCCATATCTTCGGGACGGACTCTACGCACCTGCCGCCCTTCCGGATAGCTGGGCTCGGTATGGGATATGTGCCTGAGGGCCGGCGAGTATTTCCAAATCTCACAGTCGAGGAGAATCTTCTGGTTCCAATGGAGCGGAAGGGCCGCTGGGACCTTAAGCGTATCTACGAGCTTTTCCCTCGGTTGGCGGAGCGCAAGCAAAACCTTGGGTCGCAACTCTCCGGCGGCGAACAGGAGATGCTTGCAATTGCGCGCGCACTTATCTTGCAACCCAAGCTCCTTATCTTGGACGAACCTTCTCAGGGGCTTGCGCCGCTGATCGTTCGCGAAGTCTTCAGAATTGTCCGCGAGTCCCGCGACTGGGGTATTTCCGTTCTCCTTGTCGAACAGAATGTACGCGCGGCTGTGGCGGTCGCGGACCGCTGCTATGTTCTCGATGATGGCTCGGTCGTCTATGAGGGCATCGCATCTGAGTTCGGCAAGGATGAAGAACGCGTGCGCGAGCTTGCCGGCGCAAGCGCGTAGGAAGCACTGAATCGCCCTACGCGCCAGCTGCGGTTCGGGCAGCAAGAAGTAAGCACTTTTGCCGAGGCTCTCAATGTGGTAAGGGGCGAAGCAATCTTTCGTCCTACTGGTCTTTGAGCTTAGGCATTAATAAGTGAAATCCTGGACCTGCTATAGGGCAACCGCTCTCCTGTTTCTTTTTATCTCCGGAGCGATGTGCCAGCGGGCGCTGGCCGGAGACGCATCCCCCTGTAGAGCTGCGGCATTTGAGAGGCGTGCTTACACACTATGCGAAGCGCCCCTTGCAAAATTCGAGATCCGTCTTTACTGGCGGAGGCCAAATGGAACGCCTTACACTTATCTGAGTGCCTTGCCGCCAAAGGACGAAAAAGGGGGGCATCTCGCCTTTGCGCTGAACGGCGGCATGTTCCAGCCGGACTATCGGCCGGTAGGGCTTTACATCGAAGGGGGCCATGAACTCGTCCGCGCAAGCACGCGTTCGGGGCCTGGCAACTTTCACCTCAAACCCAATGGAGTTTTCTACGTCGCCGACGGTGAGGCAGGTGTTCTGGAAACAGGCGCATTCTTGAAGCGCAAGCCGAATGCATTATTCGCGACACAGTCGGGGCCGATGCTTGTCATCAACGGCAGGTTTCATCCGCGAATCGCAAAGGCAAGTGCATCAATGAAGATGCGGGACGGGGTTTGTGTTCGGGGAAACTCGGATGTTGTTTTCGCCGTCTCCGAGGAGGAGGTGCCCTTCGATACCTTTGAGCGTTTTTTCCGGGATGGGTTGAAATGCCGGAACGCTCTCTTCCTGGACGGTGGAAGCGCCCCTGCCCTTTACGTCCCGTCCACTTCCCGTTCGGGCAATAGCTTGCGCGGCCTGGGCCCTATGATTGCCGTATATGAAAAGCGGCATCCTTGAAACGCTACTCGTTCAAGAAGTGCTTCAAATTCTCGATGCGTACCATTGCGGTCTGGGAAGCCCCGCCGTCCATTGCCTTGCGGTACCAATCGAACGCTTTCGCCGGATCGGGCTCGGCATTCTTTTTCTCAATTCTGGCGAAATAAATCGGATCGTAAGAGCGGCCCATTGCAAGCGCAGCTTCGGGATCGCCCAATCCCACTGCCTTTTGGTAGAGCTGACGAGCTTCAATGATGTCGCCCTCCCGCATCCGCTTGTTTCCCTCCCGGACCAAATCATCAACCTCGGGCCGTGAAACAGTACGATGCGCAGTTCTTTCCTGACTGCCTTGAACTGGAGACGGTACAATAGATGCCTGGAATGGCGCGACCGCAGGCTGCTGCTGAGTGGCCGTGGGAATGGTCTGGGCCCTAAATGCTTCAGTCACCAAGCTTTGCGTGCTTGGCAGCACCTGACTCGGTGAAGGCTGGGAAGCAATCTGCGTATTGAAAGGGGTCGCAGAACGAGTTGCCGGATTGACCGCAATTCCAGCGCTGTCCGCGTTCGGTGTAGAATTTAGATTGGTGGAAGCAGAGCTTGGTAGGTCAGCGCTAGACTTTGTTATTCGCACCGTGAATTGCGCTTTCGCCGAAACGGGCAATTTTCCGCTGCTGTCCAGCAGCTGTGCTTCAAGCGGGATCATATCTGGCGCGCCGCTGGGAAGAGTAAGGGTCAATCCATTTAGCCTTCGGGGCGGAAGCAGCCAGTTTCCCTCACCTGCATCCACGCCGGCGCTGAGGCGCCCTCCTTCGGGAATGCCGGCGATGCTGATAAGCATTTGCTCGAAGGGCTGCTGCGACTTGATGCTGATCGCCAAAGGCGCGGGCTTGCCGGCCTCAGCGAAGGCATCCATGGCCATGACTTCCCCGCGCATTTTAATGGAAGGTGCCGCCAAAGTCCCTTGAGGTTCCGCAAGCGCCTCCTCAAACGTATTGCCGCCATAGCCAGGCTCGTCCTTGTCGAGGCGGAGGCTGCCTACGCCAGGTATGTTAACAGTCGTCTGACGCGGGGCGCCGTAGATTAGGAATGCCGCAAGGCTCGCAGCGATTGCGATGCCTCCCACAAGGCCGCCGGCTGCCGCTCCCAGGAGCCGGCTGTTTCCGCGGTCCCGCACAGCTGCAGGCCTTGAAGGTAGAGCGGGTCCCGCCGGGACCGGATAGGAGGGTGGCCCGTCATAGTTGACACCCTGCCTCTGTGGGACCTGCCATCCAGCGGCCTGGGCCGAATAATTGTGTGGCGATCCTGCAGCGCCGGGGAACGCCAGCGGCGCTTGATTGGGATAGGCGGCCCCAGATCCTGCTCCGGCAAATTGTGCGGTATCGCCGGCAATTGTGCTTGTTCTGCCGGGGGTATAGTCGAAATAGTTAAGGATCATTTCCTGAGGCGACAGCGCGTCCTTCGGGTCCGATCTTTGCGGCGTGGTCCGGCTCTCATCTTGATCATAGAGGTCTTGCTGCGATTCCAGGCTGGCTCGATCGCCGCCTCCGCCGTAAAGACTGAGCAGCGCAGACTGTACGGCATCCGCCAGTTCATTATGCTTAAGGTCTTCGTCCGTTAGGACTTCCGTCAGTTCTCCCTCCTGGGGCTGGTCCGCTAGGAAGGTCATCTCGGAAAGGGAGCGTAAGCTATTCTCCCCGGATGCGGGCTCGTGCGCGGCTGGCTCCGGCTCTTCCGCCTCCAAACCGTCCCATCCCGCGAAGAAACCTTCGGGCGTTTCCACCGGCAGCTCTAAAACTTCTTCCTCCGAGGTGGAAATAACAGCGTCGCTTTCTTCTGCGTCGCTCTCTTCCACTTCGAGAACCGCGTGCTCAAGGCCGGAAACAACATCGTCAGCAAAGCCGCTTATATCATCGCCCTCGGGTACTTCGGCATAGTGAAGGCTAGAGGCCTCACTTTCCTCAAAGCCGGTTGTGTCTTCCTCGTGCTTCACGGTAGCATTCTCGCCCTTGGGCGAAGGCGCCGCGCCAGGCTTTTGTAAGTTTGCAGCCGGTTCATGAATTTCAGGACGGCCGTAGTCAGGCTCATCGCGCCTATTTGTCTCTGGCATATCTACCTCCCCGGCGGCGCTGAGGCGTGCCCAGGCTATTGCAGCTGCTTCTGTTGTTTACCACCGAACGAACTGGTTAAACAGCTCCTCTCGATCGGCATAAATCCTCTGCTGTCTATCAACGAATTTCTGAAGCATCGTCTTCAGCTCCGCCCTTGGGAGGGGACGGCGACCGCCTTGAGGGCTGGAAGACCGTTGATATTCTGGATTGACCCTTTCCTCAATTGTAATCACCCGCAATTCGTTCCCATTATACGTAAGCCTGCCAAGATCGTCCGCAATTCTAACGCCGGTACCATCGAGATCACCTTCAGCGATTCTGGCGGTGCTAGCATGAACGGGTCTTGTCTGGTCTGTGAGTGTGGGCTGCTTTGCAACGGTTTGCGCCACCGAAAAGGGCGGCTGCAAAATGAGAACGAAAAGGCTTGAAGCGAGAAGCCTGAATACCATTGCGAGCCTCTTAATAGGATGAAGCGGTTCCCCCAGAAAATCGCTGCGGAGGAGCCAAAGACGCCATAGGAACTGAAACATAGATGCAGGAAAGCAATGTGCGGCACCGCCTCATACACCGGAATAACTGGGTGAAAAAAGCGGCGAAACTGTGCCATAGTGCACGCGCTTCGGTGCCACTCGTACCGAGGATATTATTGGGGGAAGGCCCTTTTGAACATCAGACATAGTGATCATAGGAATGCGCATGCGCCAGATGGCCTGCGTTTGTACGCGGTGGGCGACATTCACGGCCGGCTTGATCTTTTAGATGCGCTGCTGGAGCTTATCGTCAGCGATAACGCCGGCCGCGAACCCAAGGAAACCGTTGTTGTGTTCGCCGGCGACTATACGGATCGCGGACCCGACTCGAAAGGTGTTGTGGACCGGCTCATAAGGGGTCTCCCGCCGGGCCTTAGCCCAATTTTCCTCAAAGGCAATCACGAAAGTTTTCTGCTTTCCTTTCTTCAACAGCCGGCTTCGGGTTTGAACTGGTTGTATAATGGAGGAGTTGCAACGCTGCTGTCCTACGGCTTGCAGAAAGAGCTGGTTACGAAAGCGCTTCTGATCGGGGGCTCTAGGCTGACCGAAGCAAGCGAAAGGTTTCAGGCTCGTCTTCCCGAAAGTCACCTTCAGTTCTTTGAAGAACTTGAGCTTTATCACCGCTTTGGTGATTATTTCTTTGTCCACGCCGGAGTTAGGCCGGGAGTTGGTCTTGAAGACCAGAATGAAGAGGATCTGCTTTGGATCCGGGACGAGTTCTTGAACTGGCCCCATGATTTTGGTGCGGTCGTTGTTCACGGCCACACGCCTGTTCATACGCCCGAGGATTATCATAACAGGATCGGTATCGATACCTATGCTTTCCAGACAGGAAAGCTAACCGCCGTGGGCCTTGAGGGACCACACCGCTGGTTCTTGTCGACGAACGCTTCGGTTTGAAGGAATGCCTACTTTTCCGCCTTAGCGGATCCGCCCGCGGCGTTACGAAGCCTATCCAGCAACGTAAGCCCTTGGCCAGAGACACTGATCTCGGAAGAGGGAGGCTGGCCGCTGCCTGTCTCATCGTCAGCAATATGGACTGCGAGTTTTCCATCAATGTCGCCGTTGATAGAGCTTTTCAAGCTGCCTTCAGAAGATGTCTTGATGGCGGGCGCCGTACTGCCTGAGCCATTCAAAGAATTCCCCGCAGCAATGGGACCATCCCCGCTTTGAACCGATGCCGCGGCCTGCTGCTCTGCAACGGCCTTTGTCTCGGCCTGTCCCCCATACTTAGTGGTTTGTCCTTGACCCTGAGCCGAAGGTCTAAATGCTTCCTCTGCTTGCGGAATAGCCTCGCCGGCGCTCAAAGCAGGGATTTTCTCCTGGCCCACGGCATCGCTCCCACTTAGGGAGGGTCGCGAGGAATTTTCAGTCTTTCCGGATAGACTGTCCGAAGGAGTCCCATTTAGGGTAAGGGCGTTTTCCGGCTGGATTTTCAGATCTGGGAGTTCTTCGCCTGTTGGTCTTTCAGACTCAAGCACAGAAGCAAGGGTAGGCGCCTCGGGCCAGGGAATAGGGCGGTTACGTTGCAATTCTGGACTGGAAACCCGCTTAAGGGGCACATTGGGGCGATCTGCAACCTTTGTCTCTCCCCTTGGATGAGCCGAGACAATCATCAACTCTGCAAGCTTCTGTAGCTCTTCTTTGATTACAATGGTTTGTTTGACATCGCGGTCCTGCAGCTGTGCAAGCTGCTGGCGCAATTTCGATAGTTCCAAGTTAAGCCGGTCATATTCGGATTTGTAATCCTCCAACGCCCATTGCGACGGCCGGCGCAATCGTCTGCCACTTCGTTCCCCGGCGCTTTTTTCAAGCGCCTCCCGGACGCGTAATAGTTCCTCCTGATGAAATGCCGCAGTCTGATCGGCGCGCGTTAGCTCTTCATTCCTGCGGGCCAGCTTATTTGCAAGGTCTTGAAGCTCATACGAGCGCTCTTCCAGTTGTGCTTTAATAGCTGCAATTTCCCGATCCAGTTCCGGAAAGCGCTTTGTTATAGTTTGCTCAAGCACGGTGGCCGCATTGCGCCTCTCGGAAAGCTTGAGATCGAGATCTATGCTCTGATCCTTTAGTCCTGCAATTTGCATTTGCAGACGGCTATTGTCCACGAGCTGAATGGCAGCTTTCTGCTTGGCGCTCGCCAGCGCTGTCTCAAGCCGTCTCATACGCACGGCATAGGAGGCCTTAAGTTGATCTTGAGTGGCTTCAATTTCCGCGAGCGTGAGCGGCAAAGTCTGCTCAAGGCGTCTACGGGATAGACGATACGCCCGGCCCCACAGCAGCGGTGCGAGGAAAACACCAATCAGCGTCGCTGCCAGAAAGCCCAGCGCGATCAACATAATCGCTTGGATCATTGAACTGGGCTCTCCCCTACATTTGCCTATATATGCGGATACGCCGGAACAAAGTAATCCGTATATTCACGCCGCCCAGCGTTGCAGCTTGTTCGGGGCGCACCGATAGGCTTGGCCTTCAAAACTCCCCAAGGCCCGCAAGGTTCACCAACGGTTCCAGCGACGCCTCAAAAGGGGTTCCAGGTCGGCGAGGGCGTATATTTGAGATAACCGACATTGGCGCCCAAACGCAACCCCAACCCAGCACGAATCGGCGCGAGGATGACATCGTCATGTTGCTGAAAGGTTATTCCAACTCCGCCTACGAAATATGCGGACCCATCGACGCCTGCGAAACGTTCGTAAATCTGCGAAGTGTATTGAAGATTGTAGACCAGGGTAAGCACCTTCGAGCCATTGGCGCCGAAATCGTAGCCCAGTGATGGCCCTTGCCAATACACTTTTTGCGGCGGGTATCCCTTTGTATAGAGCATGCCTTCGCCGTAACGCAGGCCCGCAACGACCGCTCCGCCCGCCTCTTCTCCAAGGATATACCCATTGGGACGGCCATTCCGCGCAAACGCATGTTCCACAACCTTAGCCAGCCCCTCGGAAAGGTTGCCGAAGAACTGATGACCCGCACCAAGAATTTCATAGGACGAGTATGTGTTGGCCTGTGGCGGCGGGCCGCCGGGGACGGGGCCATTGCCGTAGGGGCCGGCGGGCGGAGGGGGGGCGTAAGGTTGTCCGTATCCTGGATTGTTGTATGTATCGTAGCCTTGGGGAGGCACGATCGACCGCGGAGGCTGATTGTCCTGCGGCGGCAGGTAGCCGCCCCCTGACTGGGCATAGGCGGCGGGTAGGGCTAGGCTCAATAGCACTACCGCAGCCAAGGCGGGCATAAGCCACAAATAATAGACGCGATAACGGATCATCGTTTTCTCCGGTTTTTGGCCATTCTTCGATCCGAATCGGGGACGGCGCTAAAATATACAGCTTCGCCTTCACCTGTGTGACCAATGAGGGCCAAATTTTGGCTGCTACTCGGGGTGAACGCGAGGCAACATCCGCCTCTTTCAGTCCGGCCGCCTCCGCCAAGCAATGAAGGGCAGATTCGTGAAGCCCTCAGCTTGCTTGCCATAGATGAATGGCTCACCGCCTGCCGTCACGACGCACCCGCCGGCCGCTTCCAGAATGACTTGCCCCGCGGCTATGTCCCATTCCGAGGTTGGACCAAACCTCGGATACACGTCCGCCTCGCCCCTTGCCAGGACGCCAAACTTAAGAGAGGAGCCCAGGGTAATTCTTTCAACAATTCCCAATTTATCAAGAAACTCGATCACTTCCGGCCTTGGGTGAGACCGGCTTATTATTGCCGTTACGGACCGTGGAACTGCAGGTTCACCCGTCAGAGGCAGGAATTCCAATTCCTGCTCAGGCGCGGGATTGTGCGCAGGAGGAAGGAAGCAACGGAAAGCTGTTTTCTGAGTCAATGTAACGTAGCAGTCAGACTTCGCTGGGGCATAAACAAGCCCAAATACAGGCTTTTTGTCCACGACCAGCGCAACATTGACTGTAAATTCTCCATTTACCTTTAAGAATTCTTTCGTACCGTCCAAAGGATCGACCAGAAAATATTCACTGCCGATTGGCGGATTCATGCCGGCCGCCGCCTGCTCCTCGGCGATGACCGGCACTCCGGGCGCCAACTCCGAAAGTGCGGCCAGAAGAATACGCTCTGAGGCGTTATCGGCGCCGGTAACAGGCGACCGGTCTGCCTTGTATCGAACGTCAGCGCCTGAACGGTAAATGTCCATAATAGCGGCACCGGCACGCTGAGCCTCCAAGAGGAGCGCATGTGCGAAATCCTTGTATTCAGCTGCACCAAGACTCATGCGATACCCCTACGGAGCGAGTGTATGTTTCCAGCGGACCTAGCCTTTGAGTTCGCGGCTGCCATTTATGACATAACAGTTGAAGGTGAAGGGCAAATCATGGTGCGTATGGCGAAAGTCACAATAGCTCCCGGCGAGGCCGGCGCATCGCTTTGCAGGGCAGGAGACTTAGCATGACAGCAAATGAGACCTTGGAAGACACCACGCTCGCTGGCCTGATTTCTAGCAAAATTTGTCATGATCTCGCTGGACAAATCGGCGCGATCAACAACGGCCTTGAGTTGCTCGAAGAGGAAAACGACGAAGATACGCGCTACTATGCGCTTGAACTCATTCACAATAGTGCAAAAGCGGCTTGGGCGCAGCTTGATTTTAACAGGCTGGCATTCGGAGTCTCGTCGAGTTTAGGTGCGGTCGTTCCAGTGGGCCATGTTGAGCAGGTTGCACGCCGCTACGTGGAAAACGGGAAGCGAAAGCTGCATTGGCAGGCAAACATTGACGAGATCGAGAAGGATCAAGCCAAACTGCTGATGACACTTCTTGCGGTTGCGCTTACGGCCCTTCCGGCCGGCGGAGACATTTACGTGGGGCTTACCGCCTCGAAGGCCGGTGCTCGTGCCGCTTCGCGGTTTAAACTCGCCATCATCTGCCGCGGCCGCGCCGCACGGCTTCAAGACGGGATCGCTGAAACCCTCTCCAGCAAGGGATTAAAGGCCATAGATAACAAGCTCGCCGTTGCCTACTATGGGGCTCGCCTTGCGGCGGCTGCCTCCATGAAGATCGCGGCCCTTAAGGACGGCGATGACATTGTGTTCACCCTCGAGTCCCGATAGCACCCAATAGAAACGATCTCTTCCGAGCGTGCCTGGATCAGGCCTGCATCAATGCCGTGCTCAGTTTGCACCGCATTCTTGTAGAAGCTGAAATATTTCTTGTTGTTGTTCTTTGGCTGCTGCCGTGCCAACACCACCGCGGCCGGTGCTCTGTCCCGCAAGCTTAATCGGGGTCGAGCCGCTCTTGTTAGTAAGCCGCGCATCCGCTCCTCCTTCAAGGAGTGCGCGCACAGCGGAGGCGCAACGCGTCCGCACGGCGCGATGCAGCGGAGTGGCTCCTCTGCGGTCGGCGCAGTTTGGTTCGGCGCCTGCTTCGAGAAGGCAACGAATTATTGCAGCTTGGGCGGTCGGATTCCAGGTGCGGGAGGATGGCATTCCGTCGGCAGCATAGTGAAGTGGCTCGGCGCCACGCCGGTTCTTCGCGCGGACATTCGCTCCCCTGGCGATTAGTTCTAAAGCGATGGCCTCTTGATAAGCGGCAGCGGCTATGTGCAGAGCTGTATCACCTGCATAAAGATAATGACTGATGGCATCGAGATAGTATTCTCTGGCAGCCTGGCGGGTCGCACCTACAGGAGCTTGCGAGCTTGCCAATTTGGGTGAAGCGGAAAGCAACGCATGAGCTGCCCCAGTATCGCCATCCAGGATCGCCTGCACCAAAGCCATAAACTCGTGATGTTGGGCCACAGTTTCCGGAACTGACATTCTCCGCGTACCAGGGGCCAAGACTCCCCAATTCCCTAGCCCACGGAGCAGCCTTATGCCGGCACGCTTCAAGTCAAAGCGGTTGCGGTCTCGGCGATGAAGGCCGCTTCAAGCGCATCGACGAGCGCGTCAACGTCATCTTCTGAAGTTTCGCCATTGGTCACGCAAGCGCGGATAACCTTTTCGCCTTCGTAAGATGCGACGGAGATCCAAGCCCTTCCGGAAGCAAGCACCCTGTCGACGATCACGCTGACATTGACTCGGCTTTGCGGGGGCAGAATGTTCAGAACCGCCAAAGGCGAGTTGTTGATGATTTTCCAACCCTTGGCTTCGAGCGACTTCTTCGCATAGGCGGAAAGTTCGATCGAGTGCTCGATGTGCGCGGAATAGCCGTCCCACCCCGCGGCGGCGAGGCTCAAAAACAGACGCAACCCCATGAATCGGCGCGACCATTGCACGCTCGTAACGTACGGATCATAGCTTGGGACGTGGGAAGGCATATAGCTCGTGGCCACGTCGAATGCCCTTGTGAGAATAGGCGTATGACGCGTCAGATACATCCCGCAGCCCATTGTAACCGCGAGCCATTTGTGAGCGTCGATCGTGATCGAATCGGCCATCTCGATGCCGGCCAATTGCTCGCGCAAACGGTCCGATACGATAAGCGCTCCGCCCCAGGCCGCATCGACGTGATACCAAAGACCGTGTTCCTTAGCGACGCAAGCGCAAGCCCTCAGGGGATCAATCATGCCCGGACCAGTCGTTCCAGCGGTAGCGACAACCATAACCGGGATGAAGCCTTTCGCCCGATCCTCCTCGATGGTCTTTCTAAGCACACCCACATCCATGCGCCCCTTTCCATCGGTGGGGATGAGCCGCACGGCATCGCGCCCTATTCCTGTTTCATGCGCAATCTTGATCCAGGCAAGATGACTTTCGCGAGAGACATAGAACGCGGGTGGCCCTTTAAAAGCGCGTGCGCCATCCGCGGCGAAGCCGCGATCCGCGCTTGTTAGGGCACAGACGAGCGAGGTGAAATTTGCCTCCGAACCTCCGCTTGTGAAATGGCCTCCAGCTTCTACGGGAAGGCCCGCCTTTTGAGCGAAAAGCCGGATAACATGAGCTTCGATATCAACCGCGACGGGCGATGTTTTCGAGCTAGCCAATTGCGGATTGAATGCGCCAGCGATGCGGTCGGCGCATTGGGCCGGAAATGACGGGTTCGGATTGAAGAGCCCGAAATATCGTGGATGCGTCATATGAACGACGCCCTGCTCCAACTGGGAATTGGTCCAACGCAAGACATCTTCGAGAGGGCGTGGTGTCGAGAAATCGAATTCCGCAAGCTCGGACCTGAATTTCGCGCAATCCAGGGTAGGCGTTACGCTGCCAGCAGCCAGGCGGCGTTGCGCTTCCAGCAAATCAAGCGTTAGCTGCTGGTCCCAACGAAGACGATCCTCTGGGGAAGGGAATAGGGCCGGATTGCTGCTGTTCTTTTTCATTTTTTTCTGCACACTCTTTGCAAACGCCGGCCTATTTCCCTTCGATCCACCGCTACAATTCACACTTGCGGGTTTCCTGGGCCGCCCATGCCGCGATCAAGGTGATCAAC
Source organism: Rhodomicrobium sp. (assembly GCA_049579205.1). Taxonomy (GTDB): domain Bacteria; phylum Pseudomonadota; class Alphaproteobacteria; order Rhizobiales; family Rhodomicrobiaceae; genus Rhodomicrobium. The sequence goes on from JBAUNL010000462.1 coordinate 19,255, forward strand.
GCGAGGCCGATCAGGAGCAGTGAAACGCCCTGCGTACCGCCCATGCGTTCCGAGAGATATGCGGCAAGGATAGGAGAGAGCCCGCCGCCGATAGCGGCCGAGACCTGGAATCCAAAAGACGCACCGGTGTAGCGAACGCGCGTGCCAAAGAGTTCGGGGAAGAACGTCGATTGCAGCCCGAACATCGTCCCATGCCCCAGGCTCAGCGCCACAACGATGGCCAGCGTCACAAGGGATGGGTCCTTTGTGTCGATCAGCCAAAAAAGAGGGAATGCGAAGCAGATCGTGAAAAGGACGCCAAAGAAATAAAGACCTCTCCGGCCAATCTGATCGCTGAGCCAGCCAAAGAACGGTATCGTGAGAACTTCAACGAGAGCTGCGAGGACGATCGCATTCAATAGAGTGGTCTTCGGCAAGCCGAGCTTCGAGGTAGCATAAAAGACGATAAAGATTGTGAGAATGTAGACCCAGGAAACCTCCGAAATCTTCAGTCCGACCGCGATGAGAAAGTTTCTGCCGTTTTTGAATATCGCCTCATAGACCGGGCGCGCCGAAATTTCCCCGCGGCTCTTTATGCCTTCAAACAGCGGCGACTCCGGCACGCGAGAACGCACGAACCAGCCCACCCCCAGAAGAATTACGCTTGCGAGAAATGGGATACGCCAGCCCCATGATTTGAAGTCCGCTTCCGGCATTTTGCTGACGAGATTGAAAGCCGCGGAAGAGATCACAAGGCCGAGTGGGAATCCGATCTGGATCAGGCTTCCAAAAAGGCCGCGCCTGTTCGAGGGCGCATGTTCCAATACGATCAGGGATGCTCCACCCCATTCGCCGCCAAGCCCGACACCTTGAATAAAGCGCAAGGTTACGAGCAGGATCGGAGCCCAGATGCCGATCTGCTCGTAGGTAGGCATGAGGCCGATTGCAAAAGTGCCTAGGCCCATGACTCCCATGGTGACCATGAGCATTTTCTTGCGCCCGATCCGGTCGCCGAAGCGTCCAAAGATTGCGGCGCCGAAGGGCCGCGCGAAGAAGCCCACCGCGTAGGTGCCGAGCGAGGCAAGCGTGCCGGTTGTGGGATCGAAATTCGGGAAGAAAAGGCTGTTGAAGACGAGAGCGGCCGCGGTACCGTAGATAAGGAAATCATACCACTCGATAATCGTACCAATGGAACCGGCAAAAATAATGGAAAGAAGTCCCACCTTTCGGGAAGCCGCGTTCATATTGGCTGCCTCCATGTATTTTCCTGTAGCACTCATTCTCCCCTCCTTGAGTGTTATCGCTTTTTCACCAAAGCAATAACGCGCTCTAGTCCCATGTGCGGATTATCTTGATGCAAAACCGGTGCCCACTTTTGCGGATGATGCATTAGACGAGATGCAAAGCCTTTAATGATGATGTGCGGCCGCCTTCGGCTTCCTTACGCTTGCGTTTTGCCTCGGCAAGATAACGGACCCAGTTCCGGTAGATGATGGTAGAAGGCAGCCGCCAGACATTCTGGATCTCCCGCCCCTGCAAGAGGCGGCTAACGGCAGCAAAGGAGCTCTGGTCGCGATGGCGGAGGGCTTGGTCTCGAAGCTCTTCCAGCCTGTGCAACGTTTCCTGGTCGAAATAGCCTAGCGGTGCGTCAGGATAGCTCTCACTCTCCCTCTCGATATAGCGCTTCACATCGCGGACATATTCCAGAAGAAGAGACTGAGGCTCGTATTCAGGATGGCCCTGAAAAAATACGAAGAGGCTGTCATCCTGCCTTATAAACGTATCCAAGCCCGCCCCGATTGTCGTAAGCGGTAGGAAGTCTTGCGACAGGAGTTCGGATTCCGGGAGGTCATTATAGCGGGAGTGGGGGACGAGCCATTTCGGCGGTGCGCCAGCCACGAGCGGATGATCAAAGGACTTGCTGCATTCGAAAAGGCCACTGAGCTTCCTACCCATATGCCGTCTGGAAACGCCGCTGAGGCGGTAGACGGCGGCGTGCGCGGCAAGGCAGGACCAGATTGTCGAGACGGTATTGTCTCTCGCCCAATCGATGAGATCGGCCAAAGCGGGCCAGAAAGGCTCCTCGCTAATGCTTGAAGCGAGCGGCTCCGCACCGGTAACAATCAAGCCGTCGATCTTGCTGTCCCAAAGCTCTTCCAAGTCACTATAGGATTGGAGGAAGGTGGCGCGGGCTATATCGCTGCGCGGGATACCGGGGCAAATGAAACCCTTCAATTCGACTTCGAAATTGCCGGCGCCTGCTTGCAAAAGCCCTTTGAATTGGCGCTCCGAGGAACGTATTGCCGCGTCCGGCATGTTGTTGACAAAAGCGATGACAACACGGTCAACTTCACCGGTGACGCAAGCGGGCTCTTGCGAACCCTTTTCTAAAACAGACACGTCCATTGTATATCCCACACGAAAAGACAGATTATTTGTTCACGTTCGATCGTGGCGCGAGGCAACGGCGAGTGCCTGATCCAGATCGGCGATGATGTCTTCGAAATGCTCGATGCCAATGCTGAGGCGGATCGCTTCCGGGAATACCCCGGCTTTACGCTGTGCATCGGGAGGCATCTGGCGATGAGTTGTCGAGGCCGGGTGACAGGCAAGGGATTTTGAATCCCCCAGGTTCACGAGCCTCTTGAAGAGTTTGAGAGCATTGTAAAAGGCTTTGCCCGCTTCAAGGCCTCCGTGCACCCCAAAGGTCAGAAGAGGGCAGGCCGAGCCGCGCAGGTATTTCTGGGCGAGCCGGTAATGGGGACTGTCGGTGAAACCCGCGTAATTCACCCATGCCACTCGGGGATCGCCGCGGAGAAACTCGGCGACCTTCTGTCCGTTCAGGACGTGGCGTTCCACCCTAAGTGCAAGTGTTTCGATGCCTTGGAGGAGGAGGAAGGCGCTCATCGCCGGAAGTACTGAGCCCATGGTCCGCAAGAATACGCTTCGGCAGCGGGCAATATAGGCGGCAGACCCGAAATGATCTGCGTAGACGAGGCCGTGGTAGGAGGCATCTGGCTCGTTGAACATGGGAAAGCGGTTCGGATGCTCTTTCCAAGGGAAGTGGCCGCTATCGACGACGATCCCGCCAAGAGTCGTGCCGTGACCGCCCATGTATTTGGTCAGAGAGTGTACAACAATGTCTGCGCCATAGTCGAAGGGACGGGTGAGAATGGGGGTTGCGACTGTATTATCGACGATGAGCGGCACCCCATGCGAGTGAGCAACCGCTGAAAGTGCCTCGATATCGCAGACATTTCCTGCCGGATTACCGACGCTCTCGCAGAAAACGCCTCGCGTGTTGCTGTCTATCAGCGCTTCAATGGCCGCAGGGGTATCGGCTTCTGCGAAGCGAACGTTCACACCGAGATTCGGCAGAACGTAGCCGAAGAGTGTATGCGTTGTTCCATAGAGCTGCGGCACGGAAACGATGTTGCACCCTGGGGTTGCCAGGTTGAGAACCGCATAGTGCAACGCTGCCTGTCCGGTGCTGACGCTCATCGCGTCTACTCCACCTTCTAGCGCGGCGACTCGCTTCTCGAGCACTGCGTTTGTCGGATTGGCGATGCGGCTGTAGCGATACCCTGGAGTCTCAAGATTGAATAAGGCTGCTCCGTGCTCCGCGCTGTCGAAGGCGTAGGCCACAGTCTGATAGATCGGGACGGCGACAGCCTTCGTTGCAGGGTCGTTGTCAAACCCTGCGTGGACAGCAAGCGTCTCTAAATGCA
>JBAUNL010000463.1:0-2949 GCA_049579205.1 Rhodomicrobium sp.
CTCAACAACACTAAAGTGGATATAGATTTGCGTGAGGCGCTGCGCTTGTGGGGATTAGAACATGCAAAGGGGCTCGTTCGCGAAGTTGAGGCTGCGGCTTAGGGCAAACGCCAAACCATCGCGGCACGTTTTTCCGGGCCTTCCGATTTTGCCGCGGAAACGTACCGCCGCGGCGTGAGGCGGTTTACCCGAATTATGGGTCCTGGATGGCTCCGACTTCCCGCCTTAATCAGCAATGAGGACCGATTAGGGTCATAGAACGAACCCGCTCTCGCGGGAGCTTGCTGCTGCGCAGGCTGTGCCTTAGCCTGGGTGGTAACCATCTCAAGCTAAACGACTAACACAGGCAGGCATCCTGTTTTGAGGATCGGCGGGTCGACAACCTCCACTTCAAGACAGGAGCCCCCATGACCCATAAGGCCGTCAGCCGCTTGCGGCAACGCATGATCGAGGACATGTGCGTCCGCAAGTTCAGCGAGAAGACACAGTCCAATTATCTCCGCCACGTCGAATCTTTCGCCAAGTTCCTCGGCCGCTCCCCCGATACCGCCACCGGTGAAGACCTCCGCCGCTACCAGGTGCATCAGACCGGAAACGGTGTACAGCCGCCGACGGTGAACAGCTCGGCGGTAGCGCTGCGCTTCTTCTTTATGTTCACGCTCGGCCGTCCCGAACTCGCCCACCAACTCACGCGCGTAAACTATCCGAGGAAGCTGCCACGCATCTTAAGCCTGGAAGACGTGGCCCGCCTTCTCGAAGCCGCGCCAGGCCCCGGCCTCAAGTACAAGGCGGCGCTTAGCGTTGCCTATGGCGCAGGTCTCAGAGCGATGGAGGTGGTGGCGCTCCAAGTGAGCGATATCGACAGTAAGCGCATGCTTATCCGCGTCGAGCAGGGCAAGGGCCGAAAGGACCGGCATGCGATGCTTTCGCCACAACTGCTTGAAGTGCTGCGCGCCTGGTGGCAGCAATGCCGGTCCAAGGGCTGGCTATTTCCGGGCCGCGATCCTTTCCTTCCCGTGACAACGCGGCAGCTGAACCGGGCCTGCCATATAGCCGCCGATGTTGCGGGACTTGGCACCTGGATTTCTCCGCACACGCTGCGGCATAGCTTCGCGACGCATCTTCTGGAGAGCCACACCGATGTGCGCGTTATCCAAGTGCTGCTCGGCCATGCCAAGCTCGACACGACCGCACGCTATGCCCAGGTTGCCACCAATACGCTGCGCATGGTCACAAGCCCGCTCGACCGGCTGAAGCTGCCCAGGCCGGACACGCCGGGTGCTTGAGCTTTAAGCTCAGATGGCCCGTCCATCGATGGAAGTCGCGGACATCTTCCGCGGCCATGGCGCTGCCTGGCGTGCAGCCAACCGAAACGCAGTGAGCCTTGGCCAGCTCAAAGCAATGTCAGCCATCGAGACTTGCCGCACGGCGGCGCTCGGCGGCCATGTTGCGGCCTGCGAGGACTGCGAACATACGCTTATCGCTTACAACAGCTGCCGCAACCGGCACTGCCCCAAATGCCAGTCTGCCGCGGCGCGGGACTGGATGGAGGCGCGGGAGGCCGAACTCCTCCCCGTGCCCTATTTCCATCTGGTGTTCACGCTGCCGGCGGCCATCGCGGACATCGCCTACCAGAACAAGGCCGTCATCTACGATCTCTTGTTCAAGGCTTCAGCGGAGACGCTGCTCAGGATCGCCGCCGATCCCAAGCATTTGGGCGCGCGCATCGCCATCACCTCGGTCCTGCACACATGGGGCTCGGCGATGACGCATCATCCGCATGTGCACATGATCGTGCCCGGCGGCGGGGTATCACCTGATGGCGGGCGGTGGATCGCCTGCCGGCGCGGCTTCTTCCTGCCGGTTCTGGTGCTCTCCAAGCTGTTCAGGCGGCTGATGATCGATAAGCTTGCCACCGCGCATAAGGCGGGCAAGCTCGCTTTCTTTGGCGAACACGCGCACCTTGACAGGGCGGGTGCCTTCGCCGCCTTCCTGGCGCCGCTAAAGAAGACGAAGTGGTTCGTCTATTCCAAGCGCCCCTTCGCCGGGCCAAAGCCCGTGCTTGCGTATCTCTCGCGCTATACCCACCGCGTCGCTATCTCGAACCGGCGCTTGATCGCGGCCGATGAACATGGCGTCACCTTCAAGGTCAAGGACTACCGCATCGAGGGCCCCGGCCGGTACAAGACCATGACCCTCCGTACCGATGAGTTCATCCGCCGCTTCTTGATCCATGTGCTTCCCAAGGGCCTGCACCGCATCCGCCATTATGGACTGTTCGCTAGCGGCGTCCGCGCCGGCAATCTCGCGAGAATGCGTGCCTTGCTCGCCGTGACAGCGCCAGTGGCGGAAAAGGTCGCCCGCGAGGCTGAGACAACGCCGGCACCGCGGGCTCAAACCTGCCCCTGCTGCGGCGGCCGGATGCACATTATCGAGACCTTAGAGGGTAGATGCCGGCCTCGGCCAGCGCCGCCCCAGGGCGTGATCAGCATCGACACGTCATGAGCAATCGCGCAAGCGTTCACACCCAAAATACTGTCCGCATTTGCCGCCAGCCATCAGCCGGTGATGGCAGCGTTCACCCCATCGCCGCAAAAAGGGCGCGATGCAAACCGTGGTGGTCCTGCCTTCGCAGCTGCCGCCGCTCTTCAGCGCGCTTGCCGGGGCTTCCCCGCTTGATATGCGCCCTTCGCAGTGGCCCTAGCTGGCGTGACAGTGGTCACGGCTGCGACTAAATCCCCATAGTTGTTGCACTCGCAAAGTCCAACTTCCCGCGGGTTCCTTCCCTGGAGGCTTTCGAACGCCGGCCCTGTTGCTGTGGCGAGGTTCCGCGTGGGCCGCCACCGAAACCCTTCACAATAGCTCCCGTAACAGCGGCCCCGGGGGCACTTCCGCTTGTCCTCACTTTACCGGCTGTTTCGGGTGAGTGCGTCTCCCGTTCCCTCCTAA
>JBAUNL010000464.1:0-7426 GCA_049579205.1 Rhodomicrobium sp.
TGATCTCAAGCTCTCCGAAAACAGTGCTCGAGCGGCAGTGGCCTCTGCCCGCACCCGCACAAATGTCGCCCGTGATGCTTTGAACCGGGCCAAATATCTATTGCCGAACGGGTTCATTGCGAAATCGGCCGTGGATCAACGGCAGCTGGAAATGGACGCGGCTCAGTCGGCGCTGGATGCGGCGCAGGATCAGCTCAATCAGGCGATCAATGCTTCCGGCTACGCCGTTCTGCTTGCAGGCACCGGGGGCATCGTTACTTCGGTGCGCGCCGAGCCTGGGCAGGTAGTCAGCGCGGGGCAAGCGGTCGTAACTCTTGCCCATAATGAAGGGCTCGAGGCGTTGGTGGCGGTTCCCGAACAGGAAATCACCAAACTGAAAGCGGGCGAACCTGCTTCCGTGGCGTTATGGGCCAACCCCAAGGCCGGTGCCCAGGGCAAAATCCGCGAGATCGCGGGGGCCGCGGACGCCGCGTCGCGGACTTACGCCGTTCGCGTCACGATCGTTGATCCATTCCCCGAAATGCGGCTGGGCATGACAACAGCGGTTTCCTTCCAGGTACCTCAAGACCCTGCCATCGCCGTTCCACTGAGTGCCATCACCGAAGAGAAGGGCAAGACCATCGCCTTCACCGCGGACAAGAACACGCAAACGGTCATGCGCAGGGAGGTTGTAACCGAGGGCGTTGCCGCGGATGGCGTTCGTATCAAAAGCGGCCTTCAGGCAGGTGACATCCTCATCACGGGCGGCGTTCAGTTTCTCGAAGACGGCATGAAGATAAGGTTGCCGCAAGAGGTTCTTACCGCCGTCGCGGATGGAACGCCGCTGGCTTCCCGTTAACCGGATTTGTTCGCGAAGACTTGAAGGCACCGAGAAACTAGGAGCTGCGCATGGACCGGAGCAACAGTGAAAGCGGCCAGAAAAGCAGCTTCAACCTTTCAAGCTGGGCCATCAACCATTCAAGCCTCACGCGCTTTCTGCTGCTGTTGATAATGGCGACCGGCAGCTTCGCTCTTGTCAATTTGGGGCAGAAGGAGGACCCGGATTTCACCTTCAGGACCATGGTTGTGCAAGTGCTTTGGCCCGGCGGCTCCGTTCGTGAAATCCAAGACCAGGTAGTCGATAAGATCGAGAGAAAAATCCAAGAAACGCCCGGCCTCGATTATGTGCAGTCTTATGCTCATGCCGGGAGCGCGGTGATATTTGTTAATTTGCGGGGCGAATTCCACGGCCGGGAGGTGGGCGATGCCTTCTATCAGGTCCGCAAAAAAATCGGGGACATACAGAATAGTTTCCCCGACGGAGTGCTTGGACCCTACTTCAACGATGAATTCGGGGACACTTATATTGCTCTTTATGCGCTTGCAGGTGACGGGTTTTCCTACCCTGAGCTAAGAGACTTCGCCAGAAATGCCCGTGACATTCTTCTACGAGTCAAGGGCGTTTCCAAGGTGGACTTGCTCGGGGTCCAGGACGAGAAGATCTACATCGAAGTCCCCTCCCGCGTCCTCGCAGAGCGGAACATTTCGGCGCAAGACATCCAGACCGCGCTCGCCGGGCAGAATGCACAAACTCCTGCCGGTACGATCGAGACCAGGGAGAAAGCCGTACGTCTCGACGTACAGGGATCGCTTCTCACAGCCGCTCAGATCCGTGAGCTTCGGGTACGCGCGGGCAACGAGACAGTCCGCCTCGGCGATATTGCCACAGTGAGGCGCGGGACCGAAGAGCCGCCTGTATCGAAGATAAGGGAGAACGGCAAGGAAAGCGTCGTCCTTGGCGTTGTGATGGAAAAAGGCTTCAATGTCGTGGAGGCCGGCAAGGCTTTGGACGCCGCCATCGGACGGATTCGCGGAGAGATGCCGCTCGGCGTCGAGTTCAGCAAAATCTCCGATCAGGCTGCCGTCGTAACGAAGGCGGTGAGCGAGTTTCTGGAGGCGCTGGGTGAGGCTCTACTGATCGTGCTTGCTGTTTCCCTTATATCTCTGGGGCTTCGAGCCGGGATCGTGGTTGCGCTGACGATCCCGCTTGTCCTCGCCGCTACTTTCCTTGCCATGTACATGATCGGGATCGACCTTCAGCGGATTTCGCTGGGCGCCCTTATCATCGCGCTCGGCCTTTTGGTCGATGACGCCATGATTGCCGTCGAAATGATGGAGAGGAAGCTGGACGAGGGTTTCGGCAAAAGGCGCGCGGCTTCCTTCGCCTATACATCGACCGCGTTTCCGATGTTGACGGGCACGCTCATCACGACGGCTGGGTTCATCCCGGTCGGCTTTGCCGCAAGCACATCCGGCGAATATGTGAATTCGCTGTTCTGGGTGGTTGGCATCGCCCTTGTCATTTCCTGGTTTGCCGCCGTCTATTTCACACCCTGGCTCGGCTTCACGCTTTTGAAGGACCGCGCGAGACAGGCAAGCGGCCATCGCGATGTCTACGATACCCCGCTCTATAGGACGCTCCGCGGCGCAATTTCCTGGTGCGTCCGGCGCAGAAGGATCGTGGTTGCCTTTACGGTCTTGGCATTTCTCACCGCCGGTGCGAGCTTCAGCTTCATTCCGCAGCAATTCTTTCCATCGTCGGACCGGCCGGAAATACTTGCCGATCTGTGGCTGCCGGAGGGGACCTCCTATCAAGAAACCGAGCGCCAGGCGAAGCGGCTGGAACAGATGGTGCTCGCCGATAAGGATGTCGGTGCTGTCACCGCCTTTGTAGGTGATGGCATTCCAAGGTTCTTCCTGCCGCTCGATCAGCAATTGAGGAACAAGAATTTCGCGCAATTTCTGGTGCTGCCTAAACAGGGCAAGGATCGCGACCCCGTCATTGCAAGAATGCGCGCCATGCTCGCGAACGATTTCCCTTCTATACGTTCAAAGGTGGATCGGCTCGTGCTCGGGCCTCCGGTTGGCTGGCCGGTACAGTTCAGGGTGCAAGGACCGGACCGCCGCGAAGTTCGGCACATCGCGGAGGAAGTGAAGACGATTGCGGCCACACATCCTCTTGTCTTCAACCTGCATGACAATTGGCTCGAACCTGCCCCCAGTTTGCATCTCGACATCGATCAGGACCGTGCGCGGGCAATTGGGGTGACCTCAAATGCCGTGAGGCAGACATTGCAGGCCATCGTGACGGGGGCGAAAATTGGCGAGTTCCGGGAGAGCGATCAAACCATCGGTATCGTGCTCCGCGAGCCGGAAGACGAGCGCTCTCTGCTTACGGCTGCCGAGCGGGCTTATGTGAAGACTGCCTCGGGCGCCTCGGTACCACTATCGCAAGTGGCCAGGGCGCGCCTAGTGTTCGAGCCCGGCGTCGAGTGGCGGCGGGACCGCGTGCCTACAATTACGGTGCGGGCGCAAATCCCGGATGGGGTGCAGTCTCCGGATGTCACCAAAGCGATTTTCAAAGAGCTTGAGCCGCTACGGGCGAGCCTTCCTCTTGGCTACCGCATAGAGATGCAAGGAGCGGTCGAAGAATCGGCCAAGGGTCAAGGTTCCATCGTGGCGAAGGTGCCAGTCCTTGTGATCGCAATCCTGCTTTTGCTGATGGTGCAGTTGCAAAGCCTTTCTAAAACATTGCTCGTGCTGGCGACAGCGCCGCTGGGCATTATCGGGGCAGCCTCTGCGCTCCTGCTCTTTCAGGCGCCTTTCGGTTTCGTGGCAATCTTGGGCGTAATCGCGCTCGCGGGCATCATCATGCGCAACAGCGTGATACTTGTGGACCAGATCAAGAAGGATTTGGAAAGCGGCGCCGATCCTTACGAGGCTGTCGTGGGGTCGGCTGTACGCCGCTTCAGGCCCATAACGCTTACCGCGGCGGCTGCGGTGCTGGCGCTCATACCTCTCGCCCAATCGTCCTTCTGGGGGCCGATGGCGCTGGCCATGATGGGCGGGCTGATTGCAGCGACAGTGCTGACGATGACATTCCTGCCCGCGCTTTACGCCATGGCGTTCCGGGTTCCGGTGCCCGTCAAGGCAGCCCGGGTTCCGCAGAGGGGACAGCCTCTATTGCAGCCTGCCGCTGCTTTTTCCGAAGGGCGTCAGTAATCAGGCGCCAGTCCTCTTGTTTTGAGCCAGTTTCTTTGCCCGGCTTGCCGGCATCTAATTCGGTCTATTTTTGCCGCGCCGCTTAACAGTGAACAATATTGAGGCAGCGGCTTGCATCCAGGCCCTGGCCGCATCAGCCCGTCAGCCGGGCTCCAGCGCCGCATGGAAATAAGCTGAAGCGGGAACACAAGGGGTATCTCGATTTTTAATCAAACCCCGCGGACCCGCGGGCCTAAGAAACAAAAGGACGAAGGAGGAAACAATGCTTCGATCTCTGCTGGCCGCGACCGCGTTGCTGACGGCGACGGCACTTTCGATGACCGCCCACGCCCAAAAGGCCGGTTTTGGAACACCGGCGGAGGCGAGAGCCATGCTCGAAAAAGTGGTTGCGGGTATGAAATCCGATAAGGAGAAGACGCTCGCCCAAATCAGCAAGGGAGAGATCAAGGATCGCGATCTTTATCCCTATTGTATCGGGCCGGACGGCAAATATGCGGCTCATCCGCAAGCCGGCCGCGTCGGCCTGGTCCTTAAGGACGTCAAAGACAAGTCGGGCAAAGCATATGGTGAGGAGATCGCAAAAGTTGCCAAGGAGGGGCAGATTGCTGAAGTGAGCTATGTGTTTCCGCGCCCGGGCGGCGACGGATCCCCGGTCCCGAAGGTAGGGCTTGTGACGAAAGTTGCGGGCTATATCTGCGTTGTCGGCTATTACAAATAGCCGCCGGGATAATCACGGCGGCCGAATAGAATCCAACGCCGCGGCCCAGGCCGTGCGGGAGGCGGCCGGAGTCGTGCCGGCCACGCCACCTGGACTTGGCTGCACTCGCGGATTGGCTGAAGCAGCCGCTAAGGCTTGCCAGCGAGCCGGAGGTGGTCCGCACCTTTCTTCCGGATTGCCAGCTGGGATCAGCCCTCCCGTTGGCGCAGCCTATGGCTTGAGCGCGGTTCTGCACGATCTGCTCGAAGAGCCGGAGGGCATCTATTTCGAGGGCGGTGACCATAGTTCGGTAGTGCGCTTAAACGGGCGCGCTGATCAACGGCTCGTATCCGGGGTTCCGCATGTCCAAATCAGCCGCCGCAATCATTGAGGCTTCGCCGCGAAGTTGCTTCCGGGCTTCCTTTGCCTCCTCAGCTCGACGAAGTTCTAGACGCAAAAAAGGTGAGTGGTGCTGCCGCGGTGCGGCAACGGCGATCGCGCACCGGCGCAGCGCCAGCAAGGATGAGCCCTCTTCTCATCTGTTTACGTGATCGATGGCAAGGACCTGTTTTCAAGTGTCCGGTATTTGAACCTGAGAATTGCCGGAAGACGCATGCATGCCCGAGCCGAGAACCCATGTCCTGTTCGCCGCAGCAGCCGCGGCCATGTTGTCGGCAAATGCAGCTCTGGCGGACATCAAATCAGACGACCGGTCCTACCTGCCTCCGCCAGAGTTGCAGGTGCAGGGGAAGGCACTAGCTGAGCCGGAGACGCTGCCGGCAAAGCGCCGCCTCCGGAGCGCGCTTTATAAAAGAGCCCCAGGGCAAACACGGCGCCCTTTGGTGCATTGGCGCCGGCGCCGCTACCACGCCTACTGGCACGCGCGCCGCGATTTCGCGCAAAGGCACAGCGGGCGATTTTATGCCCATCACCACGGCCGCCGGTTTTACGCCCATTATCACGCCCGCCGCTCCTACGCCTCGCGGGGCTTCTTGCCCGGCTTCTTCTTTGGGTTGTTCCCTTAGCTGCGGCGTGTCTTTGTCTTGCCTGCCCCGGGGGCCTTACGGGTAGGACCAACCGCTTCCGGGCGGCCCCGGGCGGTGGTAGCGACAGGCGACGACAAGTCGCCCTGCAACCGGTAATCAGCTTTGGCTCGAGTTTCCAGCTGAGCAAGGACCCTTGGGCAGCAAAAAGCACGCAAAAAGACAGGGAACTTCTGCATTTCGGAGAAGTCTCGGCTTGAGCCTTCCCGCAGCGCCGAGGCTTTATATTTCTTGCGAAGGCCCACGGGCTCATACGACCGGGATTGCGTCTCCGGCTAAGGCTGCGCTCTTAAGAAAGCGTTGGAAAGCCCTTACAATCTGCTAGGCTAGAGGTTGCAGTTTTGCGAATAGCCAGCGGAACGGGGCCTACCAATGAACGTACCTGGGCGGGCGAATGGCCGGGAGCAACGAGACGCCCGGATTGTCAACACGATCCTTCCCAACCCCTCCTTTCATTCGAAGCCCCTGCCATGACTGGGTCCAGCGAAGGCCAAGGCAACGCCGAAAAGCGCCCATATTGGTGCTTCATTTCCTATCGCCACGCCGACAACAAGGACGTAGGCCGCCAATGGGCCACCTGGCTGCATCAGACCATCGAAAACTATGAGGTCCCGGCCGATCTGGCCGGTCAAGTTAACGGGCGGGGGGAAACCATCCCGCAACGAATTTTCCCCGTGTTTCGCGACGAGGAGGAACTGCCGATCGACGCCGATCTCAGTTCGTCAATCTATCGTGCCCTCGACAACAGCCAGTGTCTGCTTGTCATTTGTTCGCCGCGAGCCGTCGACTCGACCTATGTGGGCCGCGAAATCACCTACTTCAAACGCTTGGGTAAGAGCGGCCGGATCATTGCCGCCATGGTCGACGGCGAACCGAATGTCAGCACGGACACGGCCAAGCAGACGGCGGGCTTCCGCCCCGATCAAGAGTGCTTCCCGGCGCCCTTACGCCACGAGGTCGATGCCGAAGGCCGTCTTCTTGGCCAGCTTACCGAGCCGATTGCTGCGGATTTCCGGCTGGCTGACGGTAGCCAAGGTTGGACCAGCCCGGAAGCCTACCGGCAGGAGCTAAAGCGCTCCGGCAATTTCACTTCAGATGCCGCCGCCGGGGCAGTCGAGGCCTATCGCCAGAGATCGGAGCTCATGAAGCTCAAGATCATAGCAGGTGTCCTCGGCGTCGATCTCGCCAGCTTGACGAGACGCGATGCAGCCTACCAGCTTCAGCTCGCGCAAAGGCGCGCGCGAGTTCTGCGCCGCTGGTTAACCGCGGTCGGAGTGTTGGCCTTATTCGCCATTGCCGGTGGCCTCCTCGCTTACCAGAAAGAGCGCGAAGCCGAATACCAGCGCGATCAGACCGAGCAGGCTAATTTGCACCTCCTCACCAATACGTCGGCGGCACATCTGCGCGAAAAAGACACACGCATGGCGCAAGGCGTTATTCTGGAGGTGTTGAGGCGAGCCACATCGGCACATCCTATCGAACAGGCCATGACTGTGGCATTTCAGGAGGCCCGTGCCGCAGATTTTCAACAGACCGGCATGGCGATCGACGGCGGCGCCCGCGAGGCGGCTTATTCTCCAACTGGCAAGACGCTGGTCACCGCGGCAAATGACGGGACAGCCGCGATCTGGGACGTTGCAACGGG
>JBAUNL010000465.1:0-15139 GCA_049579205.1 Rhodomicrobium sp.
TGTCCAGCATGAGAGGATCGATTTAGTGGCTGGCTTCGCAGGCTTTTTATCGACGTTCTCGAAGGGTGGCGAATGAGGGCGAATAGGGCATGTGGCGGAAATATATTCCGCTGCTTCTACGGACGGCATTTCGGCAATGTAATTGTCAACGTCCTCCGTCTGCTCCGGAGTGACGGGCGGGCAGATATGTGCCAAATAAAGCCGGCTACGGCTTGCATTCATTTTGTGGAACCCCGCTTCGCTAATCATAGCCCATTATTAATTGTGGATCACACGGATATGCGATCATAGGTTGTAATATCGAAGCTTTAACTTTTGCGCAAGACAGAGTCTCGAATTTTTAGATATTTTTTCCTCAACCGCCTGCACAATGCGGCCCTGAATCAGTGAAAGGCTAGCAAGTCTACACGCCCTAAGACTTGGGGTTCCGCGGTCAGGAGCATCCTTGCAACATGCTAAATTGGCCGAAGGCATCGACCTCAGCCGCGACCGTCATTTTCGATCTTTATCTTGGAAGCGCCGCGGCCTGAAACGGTCGAGAAGCGGAAAGCGCGTAAGACTCAGAAATAGCTAATTGTCACCACCTAATTATTTTGTGGCATTATTGCACCTGCAGCTAGAAAGCAGATCTGACAACCGGCGGTTGCTAGACCGCAACTCGGTTGCAAAAGCAATCTCCGCCCCGGCGTGAAAAATGTTTTTCTCGGGGGAGCACAATGAGAAGTATTCTTTTAGGTGCAGTCTGTGGTATTGCATTTGCCGCAACCGCCAATGCGGGGGATCTTTACGCGCCCGGCGGCTATAAGGATGCGTATGTGCCGGCACCGCTCTGGACTGGCTTTTATGCTGGTATCCACGGTGGTTATGCTACTGGTGGCTGGGACGGAACGTTGCTCTATAATGGTGGCGACTCCGGCATCGAGGGAAAACACAAGCTTGATGCAGATGGCGGCTTTGGCGGCGTTCAGATCGGCTATAACAGGCAGATTAACAGCCTCGTACTCGGTGTGGAAGCTGATATCTCAGGCAGCGGTCTTAGTGGGAAAGGCAGCTACGAGACGAAGGTCTTCTACGCGCCCAACGGCTCCTATTTCAAGAACTTTGACGCTGATGTCGATTATTTCGGTACGGTACGCGGCCGCATTGGATACAGCTTTGGGAACTTCTTGCCCTATGTGACCGGCGGCTTGGCCTACGGGCACGCGCATCTGAAAAACAATGTCTATGACGTCCATTTTGCTTATACCAAGGACACCGGAGATGCGGACGCTACGCAAGTAGGTTGGACGGCAGGTGCTGGCGTTGAATATGCGCTAGGCAACCACTGGAGCATCAAGGCCGAATGGCTGTATATCGATCTTGGCCAGCAAGATTACCGCATCACTGGCACGGATAACTCAGTTCCCTATGGTGGCGGGATCGGACCTTTCACGAGCGATAGCTTTAAGGCTGATTTGACATTCAACACCTTCAAGGCTGGCTTGAACTACAAGTTCGGCGGCATCTACGAGCCTTTGAAATAACCAGCCCAGTCTGGTCATCGGAACGACGCTGGGCCCAAAAAAGGCGCCGTTTTCGTTTGGAACTTCCACATAACACAACCCCGGTCACAAGCCGGGGTTTCTCACGGAGAAACGAGCATTAACATGGATCTAAGCCTTGAAGAGAGGCTGCAGGATATCTCCAAAATCTGCCGCGCATTTTCAGCGCCAAGATTTGCACATCTCGCGCATAGCGAAGGGCTACTTGTCGGACTGTCACAAGAAAGTGGCGTTCTGGATCGCCAAGAGGTGTTCCAGACGGCCAATCGTTGAGGCAGCTTCCTGAATTCCAACCTTGATCTCAACATTGTGAACAGCACATAATCCGGCCCTGAATCAGTGAAAGGCTGCCACGTCTACACGCCCTAAGACTTAGGGTTTCCGCGGTCAGGAGCATCCTTGCACCATGCTGAATTGGCCGAAGCCATCGACCTCAGCCGCGACCGTCATCTTCGATCTTGATGGGACAATTGCCGACACAGCCGGGGATTTGATCAATGCCGCCAATGCTGCCTTGATTTCCGAGGGCTTTCCGCCCGCCCCCGCTGAAGCAATCAAGAAGGGCGTGGGCTACGGCAGCAAGGCCATGCTTCAGTCCGGTCTATCGGCGCTGGGCCACGAAGCCGATGCAACGCAACTACAGCGGCTTGCGGGGAGGCTTGTCGCTAATTACGAGGAAAATATCGCTGTCGAGACCCGCCTTTATCCAGGCTTCGAAGAAGCCGCGTTGAACCTGCACAATTCCGGTGCAAAGCTTCTTCTTTGTACGAACAAATGGGAAAAGCTGACATGGAGGCTTCTCTCAGCGCTTGGCGTCGCTACCCTTTTCGATGCCGTGGCCGGCAGAGGTACCTTCCCCTTTCACAAACCCGATCCACGCCACATCACCGAACTCATTAGAATCGCCGGCGGGAAGCTCAACACCTCCCTGATGGTCGGAGACAGCGAGGCTGACGTTGAGGCCGCTCGGGGCGCGGGAATCCCTGTCATCGTGACTGCATTCGGCTACGCCGCAAATCCCGCGGGTACCCTAGGTGCGGACGGCGTCATGACTCACTTCGGCGAGTTGCCCGCGATGATCGAGGCTTGGCTTCCGAAGTCAGTGCTAGCAATGGAAAACGAAGCGTAATCGCTACCGAGTATGGCGGATGCCGCCATGGAAATTCAGGCGAGCCACGCTTTCAGCCGCTTCGCCGCTTCTCCCATATGGTCGAAGGTCCCAGCATAGCTGAAGCGGATGAAGCTATGACCTTCATCCTTGTCGAAGTCGATTCCTGGCGTGGTGGCAACGCCAATCTCCCTCAGCATCTTCCAGACAAAGCTTTCGCTATCATTGGTGAGATCGGAAATGTCAGCATAAAGATAAAATGCGCCGTCAGCCGGGGCCAGTTTCTTAAATCCGGCCTTCGGCAATTCCTCTAAAAGCATGGCGCGATTCCGCGCGTAAACCTGCTTATAGGCCTCCAATTCATCCGTAGCCTCGAAAGCAGCAAGTGCGCCCGCCTGCGAAACCGTCGGGGGAGATATGTAGAGATTCTGTGCGAGACGCTCGAAAACGCGGACCAGCCTTTCAGGGACGATCATCCAGCCTATACGCCACCCAGTCATGGAAAAATATTTTGAAAAGCTATTGATAACGATCACCTCATCCGAAATCGAAATCGCCGTTGCCGCCGGAGCCGCATAGGTGAGGCCGTGATAGATTTCGTCGGAAATGAACCAGCTTCCGTTGTCATTCGAGAGACCGATAAGCTCAGCTAGTTTAGCGGCCGGCAACATTGCCCCTGTGGGATTGGCAGGGCTTGCAAGCAAAACTCCGCGAGCGCCGCGTTTTTGGAAGGCGGCGCGCACGTCTTGCGGGAGTGGCAGGAAGTCGCTTTCGGTGCGCGCAGGGAGATCGACAGGATGAAGACCCACGAGGCGTGCGATCTGGCGATAGCAGGGGTAGCCGGGCTGCGGCAGTGCTATGCCATCGCCGGGTTCCAGCAAGGCCAGAAAGGCTAATAAGAAGCCTGCGGAAGAGCCGGTAGTTACGACAACACGCGAGGGAGATACTTCCAGCCCATAGAAGCTGCGATAGTGCCGCGCGATACGTTCGCGCAAAGCCGGCAGTCCGAGGGCATCCGTATAACCAAGAGGGCTCTTGGAAAGCGCAAGTTTGACAACCTCGATCACTTTTCTTGGTGCGGGCGTCCCCGGCTGGCCCACTTCCATATGAATGATGTCCTCGCCCGCGGCCTGGCGGCTATTCGCCTCCCTCATGACCTCCATGACGGCGAAGGCATCGACAGCGCTCCGCAGTGAGGGCGAGAGAACACCGCGATCGCTTGCTTTCGAATGGATCGGCTTATCTGCCACTTAGACTCCTTTCGGGCCTCTCTCAATGTGCGCTTGGGAGCGCCCCGGCATACGGTGTTACTTTAATGTCATCCTTACGCCTGATTTGCGGAGGCATCTTTTTCGGAGACATCACCGAACGCCATGATATGAATATTCAAATGCTTCTCATATTGAGGCGCGGACAATTCATAATTCACATCAACCAACCATGATGGCAAGGTCGTCTCCTCATCGAAATACCTTCCTGAGACTGCTTTCGTTTTCTACCGGGCTTGCGCTTGCGGCCAGTCAGGCAACGTCGGTAAGCGCCCAGCAAATCAGCCTGATACGCGACGCCGAGACCGAGTCTCTTATTGCCGAATATACGGCGCCGATATTCAAGGCTGCCCATGTGGCGAGCAATAATGTCAAGGTTCACTTGATCAACGACACAGGCTTCAACGCATTCGTGATCGATGGGCGGAATATGTTCATCAACACAGGTGCGATCATGCTATCGGAAACGCCAAACCAGTTGATTGGCGTGATCGCGCATGAGACCGGTCATATTGTGGGAGGCCACAACACCGCGCTTCGCCAGCAGATCGCGAAAATGCAGACAGCTGCGTTGATGTTGTCGATTCTTGGCGTGGGCGCTATGGTTGGCGGTGCGGCGACGGGAAGCCCAGATGTCGCGCAGGCTGGGCCAGCGATAATGTTCGGCGGCCAACAAGTGCTGATGCGCTCAATACTCTCCTACCGCCGGGCACAGGAATCAACCGCCGACCGCGTAGCAGTTGAATTCCTGAATGCGTCACAGCAATCGCCGGCGGGCATGCTGAAAATCTTCCGTTATTTTGCGAACGAATCCATCGGCTCGACCCGCATCGATCCTTACGTCCAGACGCATCCGGTGCCGCGGGAACGCATTGCTCAACTCGAAGAGATTGCGCACAAGAGCCCCTATTTCGATAAGAAGGACCCTCCGCAACTCCAACTCGGGCATGATCTGGTGCGGGCCAAGCTTGCAGCTTATACCTACCAAAGCAACTCTGAGCGCATTCTGCGTGAATATGCCGGTAATGGCTTGCCGGCCCGCTACGCGCGCGCCATCGTGAAATTTCATTCTGCTGGCTACGAGGCCGCGGCGCCTGCGCTAGATGAGCTGATTGCCGCGATGCCTCAAAACCCATGGTTCTATGAGCTTAAGGCCACCTTCCTGATGGAAAGCGGGAAACCGAAAGAGGCTGTGGCACCGTTCCGCAAGGCCGTTTCCCTCGTCCCAAAATCTGGTTTCATGCGGATCGAACTGGCACAGGCGATCCTGGAAAGTGGAACCGGGAGCCCAGACGAAGCTTTAAAAATGCTCCATGTGGCTTTGATAGACGAAGATCAGTCCTATCTTGGTTACTGGCTGGAATCGCAAGCCTATGGCAAGCTTAGACGTTATCCCGAAGCTGACCTCGCGGCGGCCTTGGCGAACTTTCATAAGGGAGACGTAAAAAACGCAAAAATGCTAGCGGAGCGCGCCAAGAATGGGCTTCCACAAGGCACTCCGGCATGGCTGAAGGCAGACGACATTGTGAACTTCAGAATAGAAAAAACGCATGGGTAGGCGCTCAAAGCTGTGCTAACCCTTTGCCGGAATGCGGAGAGACAAATGCAAAGTAAAGTGAAAATTGGGGTCGCGGCTGCGTCCTTCGCTGCCTTTGGCCTTGTTGCCTTATGGGGCGGCGCCAGCTGGACCCACGCCGCAAGCGCTCAAAGCGACTTCAGCGACGGGCAGGTAAAGTCGATCGAGCAGATCGTGAAAGGCTACCTTCTGAACCATCCGGAAATCTTGCTCGAGGTTCAGGAAGCTTACGAGAAAAAGGTCGAGCAACAGCACGCCGAGGCCAATAAGTCGCAGCTTCCAAACTTCTACCGGAAGCTTGCCAGCATGAGGCCTGAGCTTTCGGCGATGAGCGTCGGCAAAGGCGATGTCACTGTCGTCGAGTTCTTCGACTATAATTGCGGTTACTGCCGCAAAACGCTTCCAGACCTGGTCAAGCTGGTGGAAACCGATAAGAATATCAAAATCCAGTTCATGGAATACCCGATCCTTGCTCCGGAATCGTCCGAAGCCTCCAAGGTTGCGATAGCCGCCGCAAAGCAGGGCAAGTATTTCGAGTTTCATAAAGCAATGTTCGCGGCGGGCCATGCTTCGAAAGAAACTGCGCTCAAGATCGCGGAACAGATCGGCCTCGACATGAACCGTGTTAAAGCGGACATGGCCGCTCCCGAAACAGCGGCGCTGATTGCGAAGGTCTCTGAAATGGGCAAACACATGTTTGTCGACGGAACTCCCACCTTTATCATCGGCGATGCCGTCAACCCCGGATGGACCAAATACGACCAGCTGAAGGAGCTTGTCGAGAACGCGCGAAAGGCGGGATGCACGGCCTGTACTGAAGCCGCCTCTGTGAATGACGCGAAAAAGTCTTAGCGGGTTTTTGCAGAACCAGGGGAAAGCTGCTAACAGAGCCTGTAATCGCATTGGCTCTGGTCGTTCAGTTTTCCCTGGAAGCCTATCTTGAAGAGTGTCTCGCCTGAGGGAAGCTGGAATGCGAGGCAGCAGTCAATAAGCCCGGCCGGCACTCTTAGCGTTTACACTCATGAAACCGATATTCGTTCTCAACGGCCCAAATCTTAATCTTATCGGCGACCGCGAGCCGGACATTTATGGGACTGTAACTCTCGCGGAGATCCAGGAGAGCTTGAAAAAGCAGGCCGCCGAAGCCGGTCTCGAAATCGAATTCCGTCAGACCAATCACGAAGGCGTCCTCATTGACTGGATACAACAAGCCCGGGATGCAGCGAGCGCTTTGATCCTGAATGCCGGCGCCTACACTCATACATCCGTGGCCATTTTGGACGCTCTTCGCGCGCTCTCCATTCCGATCGTTGAGGTTCACCTTAGCAACATCTTCAGACGGGAGCGCTTCCGGCACCACTCCTATGTTTCCCCTGGCGCAACCGGGATCATCTGTGGGTTCGGGCCGGAAAGCTACCGCCTTGCTCTCTCCGCACTTATCGGCATTTTGACAACGCCCGCTCCTGCGAACCGGGGGACACATGGCTGAAAAGCCCCAGAAAAAGCTTACAAACGAAGAGTTGATCCGAAGCCTGGCCAATTTGCTGAACGAAACAGGGCTCACGGAAATTGAAATCGAGGAAAATAATGTGCGGGTGCGCGTTGCCCGCTCTATTGCGATGCCCCCGCAAGCTGTCGCCCTCGCTCATGCGCCTGCGCCTGCGGTAGCCACATCGGCCGTTTCCTCCAGTCTGGAAAACCACCCTGGCGTCGTGACCTCGCCAATGGTTGGAACGGCGTACCGTGCAGCGGAACCGGGAGCACCCACCTTCGTGGAAGTGGGGTCCGTGGTAAGAGAAGGGCAAACGCTGCTGATCATAGAGGCCATGAAGACCATGAATCAGATTGCCGCGCCCAGAGGAGGCACGGTCAAGCGCATCCTCGTCGAAAATGGCCAACCCGTTGAATATGGCGAACCGCTTATGATCATCGAATAGGCGCGGGCGATGTTCGACAAAATTCTGATCGCAAATCGCGGCGAAATCGCGCTTCGGATCGAGCGTGCCTGCAAAGAGCTTGGCATTTCGACCGTAGCGGTACATTCAACGGCCGACGCCGATGCGATGCATGTAAGGCTCGCCGATGAGAGCGTGTGCATCGGCCCTCCGGCTGCAAGCGAAAGCTATCTGAACATCCCAAGACTGCTCGCCGCCTGTGAAATAACGGGCGCCGATGCCGTCCACCCTGGCTATGGCTTCCTTTCCGAAAATGCCCGCTTCGCGGAGATCTTGGAAGAGCACGGCATCACCTTCATTGGACCGAGCCCCGAACATATCCGCATCATGGGGGATAAGATAGAGGCCAAGGTTACCGCGAAGAAGCTCGGAATACCTGTTGTCCCCGGCTCGGGAGGAGCCGTCACCAGCAACAGCGAAGCAGTTCAGATCGCGCGCAAGATCGGATTTCCCGTTCTGGTCAAGGCAGCAGCGGGCGGCGGTGGCAGGGGCATGAAGGTCGCCCGCACGGAAGAGGATCTTCCCATGGCGCTTTCGACGGCGAGGGCGGAGTCGAAAGCGGCCTTCGGCGACGATGCGCTTTACCTAGAAAAGTACCTTATGCGGCCCCGGCATATTGAAATTCAAGTAATCGGCGACGGTCAAGGTAACGCTGTTCATCTTGGTGAGCGCGACTGCTCGATACAGCGGCGCCACCAAAAGCTGATGGAAGAGACGCCTTCTCCGGCTCTTAACGAGGCGCAGCGCCGGGAAATAGGCGATACCGTCGCGAAGGCGATGACGAAGCTGAACTATCGCAACGCCGGCACGGTCGAATTTCTTTATGAAGACGGCGAGTTCTACTTCATCGAGATGAATACAAGGCTTCAGGTCGAGCATCCCGTGACCGAAATGGTGACGGGGATAGACCTGGTCATCGAGCAGATCCGGATCGCGGCTGGTGCCGCATTGAGCTTTTCTCAGGACGAAGTCCGTTTCGAGGGCCACGCCATCGAATGCCGCATCAACGCGGAGAATCCCACGACCTTCCGGCCGTCTCCGGGTAAAATCTCCTACTTTCACCCGCCCGGCGGCCTTGGTGTGCGCGTGGATTCGGGCGTGTATGCCGGATATACGATCCCAGCCTATTACGACAGCCTCATCGGCAAGCTCATTGTGCACGGGAAAAACCGCAATGAATGTCTCATGCGGCTGCGCAGGGCGCTCGGCGAATTCGTGATAGACGGGATCGAGACGACCATTCCGCTGTTTTCATCTTTGATCCAGCAACCTGACATCGTTGATGGACTTTACGACATCCATTGGCTCGAAAAATTCCTGCAGAAGCATTAGATTGAGAGCAGAGCCACGAACCGGACCGAACAAGAGGCAACACTGCCGGAATGGGATCTCCCTCTAGTCTAAGCATTGAAATTACGCCTCAGGTTCTTCTCAAAGCCTATGCCTGCGGCATCTTTCCCATGGCAGAAAGTGCCGATGATCCAACGCTTTATTGGATTGAGCCGGAGCGGCGCGGCATACTTGCGCTGGACAATTTGCACGTGCCGCGCAGGCTCGCCCGGATCATAAAGCAGGACAAGTTTGAGGTCCGCGTCGATAGCGACTACGAGGGCGTGATTGCGGGCTGCGCGTCATCGCGCGCCGGGCGCCGCACTACCTGGATCAACAGGCGCATTCGCGAACTCTATGCCGATCTTTTCGAGATGGGCTATTGCCACACCGTCGAAGCATGGATGGACGGCAAGCTCGTGGGAGGCCTTTACGGCGTCGCGTTGGGGCGCGCCTTCTTTGGCGAAAGCATGTTCTCGTACGAGACCGGAGCGAGCAAAATTGCTCTTATCTATCTCGTGGCCCGGCTGCGGTATGGCGGTTTCTGCCTACTTGATACACAGTTCGTGACCGATCATTTGCGGCAATTTGGCGCGCAGGAAATCAGCCGCGCGGCTTTCCACCGGCGCCTGGAGCAAGCCCTTCAGGGCCGTGGCGAATTCAAGCGTCTTCCGCCGGGCGTTTCGGGAATGGGCATCTTGCAGCTCGTCAGCCAGACGTCAAAGGTCGGGTGTTCGACGGCGTGAAGGCCCGGGCTTTCGGCAAAGGTCCAGCCCGAAAAGATGCGCCGCGTACGGCCGTCCAGCATAATTTCTTCGACTTCAATAAAGGCAGCCGTTTCGGGCGCCTCGGTGGGCGGGTTGGTATAGCAGGCTCTTGGAGTCACTCTTAGCGCACCGAAGGTTGCCGGCTGTCCCATCTTGATCTCGAGGGGTGAAACCCGGCCTGTGACCTTATCCAGGGCCGCGAAGGCAGCGACCGCATTTGGAATCCTATTGGCGTGTGCCGGCAGTGCCCCAAAGACGAACGGCGCAAACACAAATATCGAAAATGCGGATCTGGAGAGCATGATGATGCGATTCTAGGTAGAACTTGAGAACATCTAAAACATCCGGCCCAACTTCGCCAGAGCCGTTCGCATTAAAGTCTCTTTTCAAGTCGTTGGAATGATGACCGAGCGTCAGCTAGGCCGCGGTGAGCCGCGCCGCCACTTTTAGACGCACATAATCTGCGGTCCAGGTTCCGGCACTGTCGCAAAGGCTCGGGCGAAGGAGATCAATTGCGTGCCGCAGCGCAGCCTGTCTTCTCTCGGGTTCAAATTGCTCGAAAAAGGGCTTTCTGAAGGTCATGAGCCAGCCTTCGATGCCCGTCGGAAGCGGCGTCGGCCGGGGTTTGAGCTCGATGCGCTCGCAAACAAAGCCTGCCCGCTTTAGCAGGCTTCTGTATTCGAATGGCGCCGGAAAAAACCAGGGATGGGCCAAAGTGGCTTCCCCGCCGAAGGCTAATGCGGCAGAGCGAAGAGCCGTGATGATCGCGGCCACATTTCCGTGCCCTCCGAATTCGGCGACGAACCTGCCGCCGGGTTTCAGCGCCGCCTTGATGCCGGCGAGGACCCGCTCCGGCGCAGTCATCCAGTGCAGTGCGGCGTTCGAGAAGACGGCGTCAAACTCGGACCGGAACGACAACTGCTGTCCGTCCATGTATCGGACGTCGAGGCCTCGATTGCGGGCAGCGGCGAGAAAGTCTGGACTCGTGTCAACGCCTATAACGGACGCCCCCGCGTCCAAGATTTTCCGTGTGAGCGCCCCATCGCCGCAGCCAAGGTCGAGAATTCGCTCTCCCGGCTTCGGGTCGAGCCAGCCTAGAATCTCTTCTCCAAGATCGGATACGAAGCGCGCGTTTTCATCATAGCTCGCGCTGTTCCAGGTCTGCTGCAATCCCGCGCCCATCGCCTATTCGGCGTTCCAGGGCTGGTAATCACCGTCTGTTTTGGGCCGGCGCATTTCACCCACCAGGCTGCCCGGCGGCCGATAGGCGTGCGGTGTGCCGGTCTGGTTCGCTATATGAGGCTTCTGCCAGGGCCTTGGATGGTAGGTCTCGTCGGTGGGAGGAGTGTCCACGATATAGTGAAGCCAGCCGAACCACTCCGGCGGAACCTTGCTCGCCTCCGCATAGCCCTTGTAGATCACCCAGCGGCGCGGCCTGCCCGCGGTGCCTTTCCCGCTCGCATCCTGGTAATAGCGATTGCCCTGATCGTCCTCGCCGGCAAACACGCCGCGCGCATTCGTATACAGCCGCGTGGACAGAGTTGCCCCGTTCCACCAGGTAAAAAGATCGCTGATCAAGCCCATCATCGCCCCAATGTTTGAAATGTTCTTAAGAGATAGGGTGCCGGCTGTCCACTTGCTCGTGATGCCGGCACCTTAACGCACAAGAAACTACGCCCGCGCAAAGCCGTGAAGTTTCTGCCTCACGCCGGCCGGGCTTGCCTGCCTATTCAGCTGCCATATCGAGAGAATATGCAGAAGGATCGACAGGGGCACGGCAAAGGCTGGGATCATGGCAAGTGGGTAGGCGGTTATGAGAAGGTTCGGATGATGGAGCGCCGGTTGCTGGAGCGGCCCAGGCGAAGTCAAGAACCCGGTTGCAACAGTCGTCAGGACCACCTTTCAACAGCATTGCCCGGTCGCGAGGACGCTCGAAATCATCGGCGAGCGCTGGACAATCTTGCTTATCCGGGACCTTCTGCTGTCGGGGCCGCGCAAGTTTCAGGACTTTGAGGCATCGCTCAAAAGCATAGGCCCCAACACGTTTTCGGCGAGCCGAAGCGCCTTGAAGAGCATGGCATTGTGGAACGCCGGATTTATGCGCATCACCCGCCGCGAGCTGAGTATTTGTTAACGGAAAAGGGACGAGCCCTCGGCCCCGTGATCTTGGCGATGCGCCAATTTGGGCTGGCGCACACCGGCTAGCGCCAGTCGCCTTGAGGCGGAAACATCCGCTGCGGTCATGGCCCGGCGCCCATCCAAGAGACAAAACGCATCGGTTAACAATGCGAAACTGGATGGACGGATCAAGCCCCGGTGATGGTCACTAGTAGTCAAAATCTGACGCTTGGAACCCGGTATATTAGGTCGCTATGGGTTCGATAGCGGATCGGGGTTAGGTCATCTTAGAAGTAATGCTGTCGTCCCGTTGAGGCCGAACTCAGACATAGGGCTCTTTTTGAGAATGCCTCGTATTGGGGTAAGCCGACGTCTCGCGCCGGCATAAGCCGATCACGGAACGTCGCGTTTACTTTTTCACAAGCTTCTAATTTTTGCCGCGCTAGGTAGGATTTTGAAGCTATCTGTAGACCGGCCCGGACCCCTTGCTTGGGCGTTTAGATATGGCGATGAAGCATTTGGGATAGGGGCTCTCATATCCTTCAATGCGCGGGGTTAGGCGCTACAGCAGATTTATGGCTCTAACACCAAGACGCCTAAGGCCGTCTTTGCTTCCTTGAAGGTTGGGGTTTTTCGAGAGCGCACGGCGAAAGTCGGCAATAGCTTCCTCACGGCGCCCAAGGGCCTCGAAGATACTTCCCCTAGTATCTAATGTATTTGCATCGTTGGGGCGCAGCTCCAAGGATCGCTCTACGTCGGTAAGCCCTTGTGCCGCCTTGCCAGCCTTGAAGTAGGCCCATGCCCGGCCGTTGTGATAGCTGGCGCCCTTAGGTTCGATCTCGATGGCTTTCGTATAGTATGCAACGGCGAGATCGAAACGGTCCATTTGGGTATAAGCGCTGCCCCGGGAGCTGTAAGCCTCGTCGTATTTTGGATTGAGCTCGATGGCTTTCGTATACTCCGCAACGGCGAGATCGAAACGGTCCATTTGGGTATAAGCGCTACCCCGAGAGCGGTAAGCCTCGGCGTATTTCGGGTCGATCTCGATGGCCTTGGTGTAGTCAACTATAGCCCGGTCGCGCTCGCCCTTATTCTCGTAGGAGAGTCCACGGTTCTCGTAAGCAAAAACGTATTTCGGATTAAGCTCAATGGCCTTGGTGTAGTCGGCTATGGCTCGGTCGTATTCGCGCTTGTCCCGGTACACAGCGCCGCGGTTGTAGTAGGCTAACGCGTATTTAGGGTCGAGCCCAATGGCCTTGGTATGCGCCGCGATTGCGCTATCGTAGTCTTTCTTGTCCCCGTAGGCATTGCCAAGGCCCGTATACGGGGCTGCATCCTTGGGATTGATCTTGATCGCCTTATCGTAGTCTGCAATCGCGCGGTCGTACTCGCCCTTGGCGCGGTAAGCGTTGCCTCTGGCGATGTAAGCCGTTTCTGATCTTGGATCGAGTTCGAAAGCCTTGGTGTAGTCATCGACGGCGCGATCGATGTCGCCCTTCCGGCGGTAGGCTGTCCCCCGTGAGAGGTAAGCCCAGGCAGCCTTAGGGTTATTACGGATAATGGCGGAGCACGCGTTAATTTCTAAGTCGGGCAGCAATTGTTGGTTTCGACAATCAGCCTTCGGATCGGCAACAGCCTCCGCTGGCACCGCGAAAGCAGCAAGGAAAAGGATAATGGTTAGAAAGTTAAATCTCCGCGACATCATATTCACCGGTAGAAAATTTAGCCGTATCTCGGCGGCAATATATAATTATAAAATGCGAAGACGTACCTACATATTAACTTTAAGGATTAGCGCTCCATGTTGGAAAAGAATTCGCGTCGTACCCGTGTGCGCAGCGTGTTTTCGTAGGCACATTTGATCCGCCGCGGCCATCCGGACTTTTGACTACAACCACTACTCAGAAAAGGTATGAGGGTGACCGCGATGCGGGTTCGCGTCGTCGATCTGCTGGTTGCGCACGCCTCCCGCAAGGCTTGCCCATTTGCTGACTGCAGGCTTTTCGACCGCAGAAGACATATTGCAGACCTCTTGACGAACTCGAGACAATCGTCTGCATAGGTTAAGGGCGGCCTTGGCATGTATCTAATTGACTGGACGGCGCTTGCCTGACTTCCCATCGAGGCCACGGCCCGCGAGCCGATCAACAGGCCGGATACATATCAGCGACTTCCGCTCTCCTGCGCCAATACTCACTTGCGAAAAGCAACCGGACCATACATTGGGTGGAAAACCCTCGTCGGGCAGCACGCCCGGGCGGCCACCAAGCCTTAGATTTTGACCACTAGGTGTGGAAGCTATGAAGGTTGTTCAGCCGAAGCTTGGATGAGAGAGTGGGGTTGCGAAGCCAACCACCCCTCCGCCGGAGCCTCGGATGAACGCTCATAAGAATGCACGCCTGACCCATTTCAGTCGAGAGCTGATGATCGAGCGCATCCGCAAACAGGGCTGGACGGTTGTGCAAGCCGCCGAAGCGGCAGGCGTTTCGGAAAGGACCGCCTACAAATGGCTCGCCCGCTATCGCGGCGGGGGAGCGGCGGCGCTCCACAACGCCAGGCCGGTCCCTCGCCGCCTGGCGCATCGCCTGCCGCAAAGCCAGATCGCCTCGATCGAAAGCCTGCGCCGGCAAAGATTGAGCGGGCCGGCCATCGCAAGGCGGCTCTGCCTGCCGCGTTCGACCGTCGGCGCTGTCCTCCGCCGCTGTGGGCTCGGACGGTTGAAAAACCTCGAAGAACAGTTGCCGCCCCGCCGTTACGAACGCAAAGCTCCTGGCGAACTGATCCATTTCGACACCAAGAAACTGGGGCGGATCTTACGGGCCGGCCATCGCATCACGGGCTCGCGCACAGGCCGGACAAGGCCCGGCGCAGGCTGGGAAGCGCTTCACATCGCCATCGACGATGCCACAAGGCTTGCCTATAGCGAGGTGTTGCCCGATGAGAAAAAACAGACGGCCATCGCCTTCCTCTCCCGGTCCCTGGCTTTCTTCAAGGCCAACGGCGTTATCCCGGAGCGGGTGATGACCGATAACGGCTCGGCCTATCGCAGTGCCGCCTTCCGCGACGCGCTTGGGACCGCGGGATTGCGTCATATAAGGACCCGGCCATACACACCGCGCACCAACGGAAAGGCTGAACGCTTCATCCAAACAAGCTTACGGGAATGGGCCTATGCGGCTCCCTACCAGACCTCCGATGAAAGGGCAAAAGCCATGATCCCTTTCATCAACGCTTACAATATCGAACGTCCACACTCAGCCCTCGCCTTCCAAACCCCTTGGCAGAGGCTGAACAACCTTCTTGGAAACGACACCTAGTCGACTCAAAACAGCTCAGCGAGGGTAAGCAAAACATGCGAAATTCCAATTGCTGCTTTAATACTTCGGCGGATCCGGCAAAAGCATCCAATCCGTTATGTCATCTCGATCGATCAGCCGGTCACCGTCGTCGTGCCACTTTTTGAAGCCAGTGTTCCAA
>JBAUNL010000466.1:0-55325 GCA_049579205.1 Rhodomicrobium sp.
ATGTCTGGCTTCTGCCGGATCTTCGTGTACATGAGCGGCTGCGTGAAAGAAGGCTCGTCGCCTTCATTGTGCCCGTGCCGCCGGTAGCAGATCATGTCGATCACGACAGGCTTATGGAATTGCTGCCGGAACTCGATGGCGACGCGCGCGCAATAGACCACCGCTTCCGGATCATCGCCGTTCACATGAAAGATCGGCGCCTCGATCATGCGGGCGACATCAGACGGGTAAGGCGAGGAACGCGCAAATCGGGGCGCGGTCGTGAAACCGATCTGATTGTTCACGATGAAGTGCAGCGAGCCGCCGGTGCGGTGACCCTTCAGGCCAGAAAGGCCGAAGCATTCGGCGACAACGCCCTGACCGGCAAAGGCCGCGTCGCCATGCAAAAGAAGCGGCAGCACCTTCGTGCGCATCCTGTCATGGCGTTGATCCTGCTTTGCGCGGGCTTTGCCGAGCACAACCGGATCGACGATCTCCAAATGCGAAGGATTCGCAGTAAGTGAGAGATGCACGCTGTTTCCGTCGAAATCCCGGTCGCTGGAAACGCCTAAGTGATATTTGACGTCGCCTGAGCCTTCCACGTCCTCCGGGTTGGCCGACCCGCCCTTGAATTCATGGAAGAGCGCACGAAAGGGCTTGGCCATTACATTGGTAAGGACGTTCAGTCTGCCGCGGTGCGGCATACCCAGCACGATCTCCTTCACGCCAAGCTGACCGCCGCGTTTCATGATCTGTTCAAGCGCCGGGACAAGAGATTCGGCGCCTTCGAGCCCGAAGCGCTTGGTGCCCGTGTATTTCTTGTCGAGGAATTTCTCCAGCGTCTCTGCGTGGATGAGTTTGGTCAGGATGGCCTTCTTGCCGATTTCCGTAAACTCGACTTCCTTGTCTGGGCCTTCGATACGCTCCTGAATCCACTGCTTCTGATCCGGCGAGGAGATATGCATGAACTCGTAGCCGATTGTCCCGCAGTAGGTTTTGCGTAGGATCGAGATAATTTGGCGCAGGCTAGCGGTTTCGAGGCCAAGTACGTTGTCTATGTAGATCTGGTGATCCAGATCGTTCGGGGTAAAGCCATAAGTGGCTGGGTCGAGTTCGGGATGCGAACGCGGCGGGGTAAGCTGCAAAGGGTCGAGATTGGCGATTAGATGACCGTTCACGCGGTACGCGCGAATGAGCATCAGCGCGCGAACAGATTCGCGTGTCGCTCGGAATGCTTCCTCCGGACTAATCTCAACGCCATGCGCTTGCGCCTTAGCGCCGATCTTTTGCCCGATCTCTTTTTCTTCTGGGCCCCAATCGGCTGCGAAGGCGTTTAAGAGTTCGCCGTCAGCGGAAATACCGCCATTCTTAGGCTTCCAGGAAGGTCCATGCGTTTCCGCCAGAACCGCTTCCTTGCGTTCCTTCAAATCCGTGAAGAAGGCACGCCAGTCGGCCGCAACGGAACCCGGGTTCTCCTGAAAACGCTCGTAGAGATCCTCGATATAAGCCGCGTTGGCGCCATCCAAAAATGAGGTTCTTGCGAATGCTTCGTTCAAATCTTCGCGTCTCACTTTGTCGCCTTCCGGTCTGAAAAGAAGCCCGCGAGTCCCCGCTTTGAGCCGGAGCGGCCAGTCAGGACTTCAGCAAGAGTACTACCGAGCGCCGCCGGGGATGGGGAGACAACAATGCCCGCGGACTTCATCGCTTCGATTTTGTCTCCCGCAGTTCCTTTTCCACCTGCAATGATGGCGCCAGCGTGGCCCATCCTCTTGCCGGAAGGCGCGGTCACGCCCGCGATGAAACCCACCACCGGTTTCTTGCGAGGAGACGATTTATAAAATGCTGCCGCCTCTTCCTCCGCGGAGCCGCCAATCTCGCCAATCATGATAATGGACTTGGTCTCGTCATCGGCCAGAAGCATTTCGAGAACATCGATATGCTCAGTCCCCTTCACCGGATCCCCGCCAATCCCGACGCAGGTTGTTTGTCCGAGACCCACCATCGTCGTTTGGTGCACCGCTTCATAGGTAAGCGTGCCTGACCGGGATACAATACCGACACTGCCACGCTTGTGGATATGACCGGGCATAATACCGATCTTGCATTCACCAGGAGTGATTACGCCTGGACAGTTAGGGCCGATTAGCCGCGATTTCGAACCGGAGAGCACGCGCTTGACCCGTACCATATCCATTACGGGGATGCCCTCGGTAATGGCTACGATGAGGGGGATTTCCGCATCGATCGCCTCGAGAATCGCGTCGGCGGCGAAAGGCGGTGGAACGTAAATGGCGGTCGCGTTCGCGCCAGTGGCTTTAACCGCGTCGCGCACCGTATCAAAAACAGGCAGGCCGAGATGCGTGCTGCCGCCTTTCCCGGGCGTTACACCTCCAACCATCTGCGTGCCATAGGCAATGGCCTGCTCCGTGTGGAAGGTGCCTTGAGCGCCGGTAATGCCTTGGCAGATGACTTTGGTGTTTTTATCGACGAGGATAGACATGGGAACCTCAGCGGGAGTTAACGGGAGGCGCGATGTGGCGGCTGGTTTCGCTTGAAGACAGGCGGATCAGGCTCGTGGACTCCACCATGGGCGGTTGATAAGTCAATAAAAGGATTGATGACGGTCACGCTGCCGTAGCTCTGACCGTGGCTTAAATCTTCGGTGTAAAGAGTGGGCGCGCCAAGGGCCTCCGTGGCGGCAACGACCGCACCGTCCCAATATGAGATGCGGTACTGCTCGCACATGATGATGGCATTTTTCACAAGCGCGATGTCCACCGGCGAGCAGGGTACCACTTCAAGATTCTCGACCCATTCAAGGGCTGCTTCGCCGCTCATCGCGAAGTCTGCCTTCCGCGTCGCGTTCACATAGAACTCCTGAAGGATCTGTGCCGAGACGCCAAACCGCTCGCTTTCGATCAGATCAATCGCCTTTGTCTTCTTCGAACGATGCGCTGGGTTCCTCGAAACTGCGTAGAGAAGAATGTTCGTGTCCAGAACGCAGTCCACGATCATAAAGCGCCTCGCGATCCCACTTCCAGTCAGGCCCAGGGTCCCAGGCCGAATTGCGCGCCAACTCCGCAAGCTTCTTCCGCGCTTTGCCGGCGCGATCCTCTTGCCTGGCAAGCCGGGTAAGGTAGTTCCGGACGAGACCGTTCACCGTGGTATTATTCGCTGCCGCATATTTCCGCACAGCCATCAACACGTCCTCATCCAGCGCGAGCGTGATGTTCTTCATAGCTCTCTCCCTTGCTCACGCAGTTTATGTGTAACTGTGTTGCTGGTCAAGCAGCCTTCTTAACCTCTGCCACAATTTTCTGTGCCGCATCTCCAAGGTCGTCAGCAGGAATCACCGCAAGTCCCGATTTCTTCAGGATGTCCTTGCCAAGCTCAACATTCGTGCCTTCCAGCCGGACAACAAGCGGAACCTTCAGGCTGGTTTCCTTTGCAGCGGCGATGATGCCTTCGGCGATAATGTCGCAACGCATGATGCCACCGAAGATGTTGACCAGGATGCCTTTCACGTTGGGATCCGAAAGGATGATCTTGAAGGCTTCCGTCACCTTTTCCTTGGAGGCGCCGCCGCCGACATCCAAGAAATTGGCCGGCTCGGAACCGCATAGCTTGATGATGTCCATCGTCGCCATGGCGAGCCCTGCGCCGTTCACGAGACAGCCAATGCTGCCGTCGAGCTTCACGTAGGAAAGATCGTAGCGTGAGGCCAGAACTTCGGCGGGATCCTCTTCTTCGAGATCGCGCAAGCTTACGATTTCGGAATGCCGGAAGAGGGAGTTATCATCAAAATTCAACTTCGCGTCCAGGCAAACGAGGTCGCCCTTACCGGTCATGATCAGCGGGTTTATTTCGAGAAGGTTCATGTCCTTCTCGGTGAAGGCGCGATAGAGGCTGTCGATTAGCTTAACGCACTGCCTTATCTGCCCCTCTTGCAATCCGAGGGCAAAGGCCACTTCGCGTCCGTAGAATTGCGAATAGCCGGTAGCGGGATCGATTGCGAGGGTGAAGATTTTCTCCGGGGTCTTATGAGCGACCTCCTCAATATCCATTCCCCCCTCAGTCGATGCGATGATCGCAACCCGTGACGAGGCGCGATCCACGACGAAAGAGAGGTAAAGCTCGCGGGATATGGCCGCCCCTTCCTCGATCAGGAGCCGCTTTACGACACGCCCCGCCGGTCCCGTCTGCACCGTGACAAGTGTGTGCGTCAGCATCTGATCCGCAAAGAGCCGGACCTCATCTATGGATTTCGCAATGCGTACGCCACCCTTGTCTCCGGCCTCAGCTTCCTTGAACCGGCCCTTGCCGCGTCCGCCTGCGTGGATTTGAGCCTTCACGACCCACACCGGGCCACCAAGTTCCTTCGCAGCGGCAACTGCCTCCTCAGGCGTAAAGGCAGCCTGGCCGCGCGGCACCGGCACCCCATACTCCCTTAAGATCGCTTTCGCCTGATATTCATGCACATTCATCGGTTGCTCGCCTTAATTTAAAGAAAGCCGCGATAGCTGGGTGCTCTGCCGGAGAAGGCAGAAACAGGTTTTATCTAAGAGGATGCGTGCTGCAGGCCCGGAGCTATGCGGATGCATGCCTCTACCAGATTTTGAACCGCCTCGACCGAGCGTTTGAAGTCAAGCCGCTCATGCGTGTTCAAATCGATCTCGATTACGCGCTCCATGCCCTTTGACCCGATCACTGCAGGCACCCCGATATACAGGTCTTTCACACCGTATTCGCCCGTCATATACGCCGCGCAAGGCAGAACACGCTTCTTATTTTTGAGATAGGACTCGGCCATAGCGATAGCCGAGGCAGCCGGAGCGTAAAAGGCCGACCCTGTCTTTAGAAGCTTGACAATTTCCGCGCCCCCGTCGCGGGTTCGCTGCACAATCTCGTTCAAGCGCTCATGCGTGATCCAGCGCATCTTGATGAGGTCCGGGAGGGGGATGCCCGCGACCGTCGTGTAACGTGGCAGAGGCACCATTGTATCGCCATGTCCGCCCAGAACGAAAGCCGTCACATCCTCGACGGAGACATCGAACTCGCGGGCCAAAAAATAGCGGAAGCGCGCACTATCAAGGACGCCCGCCATACCCACCATTTGGTTCTTGGGCAATCCCGTGACGCGCCTTAGCGCCCACACCATTGCATCAAGTGGGTTCGTAATGCAGATCACGAAGGCGTCCGGCGTGTATTTCTTGATGCCTGCACCCACCTGCTCCATCACCTTGAGGTTAGTCTGTAGGAGATCATCGCGGCTCATCCCCGGTTTGCGGGGGATGCCTGCCGTGACGATGACAACGTCCGCACCTTTGATATCGGCATAATCATTTACGCCCTCGAAGGTAGCATCAAATCCTTCGACGGGCGACGACTCGGCAATGTCAAGAGACTTGCCCTGCGGCAGCCCTTCCATGATGTCGAACAGCACCACGTCGCCCAATTCCTTGAGGCCGATCAGATGGGCGAGAGTCCCACCAATCATGCCTGAACCGATAAGAGCGATTTTGGCCCTTGCCATGATGCCGTTCTCCTGATCTTGAGGTTACCGCGGGCGCCAGGCCGCGCTTTCATTGTACTGAGTTATCCGCATTTTAAAAGCGCCGCAAGAATTGCGCAGCGCGAAGATCAGGGTAGCTGAATGCGGCCCATTCAGCGAGCCGCCTGACCAGAAGCCTCTCGCCAGGCTTCTGCCAGTTTTTCCGCTTCTCTCCGCTCTCCGGGCCGTAGCGACATCACCAGAAGATCGAGCCTGAAATCTGCCTCGCCTGACTGTCTTGCCAATAGATGCCACTTAGCGGCCTGAATCCGGTCTGCCTGTACACCAAATCCTGCCGAATACGCCCTCGCAAGCCTGTTTTGGGCAACCGCATTTCCGCGCTCGGCCGCGACGCGCAAAAGTGCCACGGCTGCCAACTCATCCTTCGGCACAACTTTCCCATTCGCAAGCATGATCGCATATTCGACCTCGGCATCGGCATTGCCTTGATCGGCGGCCTTTTTCAGCCACATTGCAGCCTTTGCGGGGTCCTTTGGCATGCCCTCGCCGGAGCGGTAAAGGGCACTGAGATCGTAGGCGGCCTGCGCGTTATCTTTTTTGGCGGCTTGCTCTAGCCAATAGGCGGCCTTTTGCATGTCCTGCGGGCGAACCCAGCCCTCGACATAGGTTTGGGCAAGGTTATAAGCGGCGAGGGTGTGGCCTTGCTGCGCTGCGGCCTCGAAAAAGTCCGCGGCTTTCTTCGCATCCTTTTTTACTCCCCGGCCCTCCCTGAGCATCACACCCAACAAAAATTGTGCATGCATATCACCCGCCACGGCGCCCTTCGTGAACCATTCGACGGCCTTGGCATCATCCCGCCGGACGCCTAGGCCTTGTTCATATATTTTCCCGATGAGAGTGTTGGCCTGGATTTCGCCTCCGGCTGCGGCGGCCGTTGCGAGCTTCAGAGCCTCCTCATAGTGACCGGAATCGAAGGCGGCATAAGCGGGATCATAGGCGGAAGCAGGCGTCTCCGATGTCGTCCACCCCGCTTTTCCCGCATTTGCAGGTTTTGGTGCCGCAAAGCCGGAAACGCAGCCGGCAACGGTAATAAATGCGCAACAAGCGATCGCCGGAAGGAGCTTCGACCGGATCATGTCCCCTCTTGTCAAAGATGCTCAGGTCTGGCTTTGCAAACCCAACTCTATTGCGAAAGTAAGGCTTTCTCCGGCATGTCCGGTTTCCTCAAGTAAAACAAAGTCGGGGCGGCCCGCGGTGAGGAGGCTGGAATCGGGCCGTGACGTGCCAAGCAAAAGCGCCCCCGGGACCTCTGTGACTTCGCCCCACCACGAAGAAAGGTCCGCGGCTTCTTCCCATGCCGAAGGATTGGAAGCGTTGAAAGCGAAAAAATCGGCGCCGGCTTCGGCGCTCTCCATTGCAGCATGGCGGCTCAGGCCGCAAGCCACTCCAATGATGGCGCCACTGCCAAGAGTTTGGCGGGCCTGCACGAGATTTGCGTCAGGAGATGAAAAATAGATGCCGTCCGCCCCGGAATTCCGCACGTCATCCACAGCATCGGCGAGCAGGACTGCAAGCTGAAGAGGCTTCGCCTTCTTTAAAAACTCCGCGAGGGGCTCCCTGGAAGGAGCCTTGAAGATTATTGCCGCAGGCCGAAACCGCGCGGCCAGCTCGGTGAGATTGGCCGCCCAATCTGGCTGCAAAGCTGGTCCGGCGATAACAATAAGCCCACAGGCCTTGGCTTCCATCTGCCTAGATGAGCTTTCCCATCGCAACAGCTACGTCTGCCATGCGGCATGAGAAGCCCCACTCATTGTCGTACCAGGAAAGAACCCGGACCAGACGCCCATCCACGATCTGGGTCTGGGTCATGTCGAAGTTCGATGAATAAGGGTTGTGATTGAAATCCACCGAAACAACCTCATCCTTGACGACCGAAAGGATGCCCTTCAGCTCCTGCTGCGAAGCGCGCTCCATTGCAGTGTTGATGTCACTGACGCTCGTTTCCCGCCCCGGCACAACGCACAGATCGATGACGGAGACATTCGGCGTTGGCACGCGGATAGCGGTGCCGTCGAGCTTGCCCGCGAGGCTTGGAAGCACAAGGCCGACGGCCTTGGCCGCGCCCGTTGAGGTGGGAATCATCGACAGAGCTGCGGCTCGTGCGCGCCTCAAATCCTTGTGCGGAAGGTCGAGAATACGCTGATCGTTGGTGTAGGAGTGAATTGTGGTCATGTAGCCCTGGGCAATCCCGCAGAGATCATTGATGACCTTGGCAACGGGAGCGAGGCAATTCGTGGTGCAGGAGGCGTTCGAGACCACTTCATGACCCCGCTCCAGCTTATCGTGGTTCACGCCATAAACCACCGTCAGATCCGCCCCTTTTGCGGGCGCCGACACAAGCACCTTCTTCGCTCCGGCTCGCAGGTGCATCGCAGCTTTTTCACGATCAGAGAAGATGCCCGTGCATTCCATGACAACATCGGCGTTCATGGCCGCCCAGGGCAGCTTGGACGGATCGCGCTCGGCAAGCACCTTTATGGGGCCGCGGCCAATGTCGAAATAATCTGGACCAACCTTGATCTCGCCGCGGAAGGGCCCGTGGACTGAATCGTATTTCAGCAAATGCACATTAGTATGGACGTCGGTCAAATCATTGATCGCAATGATTTCAATGTCGTTGCGATTGTTTTCGTGTATCGCCCGGAGAATGTTCCGGCCAATCCGGCCGAAGCCGTTAATTGCTACCCTGACAGTCATCTATCTTGTTCCAAGTGGAGGGGGCTTTCGCACATTGTAGTTTCGTGGGCTACACTAGATCGCGCCCTTGCAAAAATGCAAGAGGACAAGCTGCTCGGGGAACGCCAGCTGCACGCAAATGCAATCTAAAGCCGGAAACAAAAATCCAGTCAGAACGCAGTTATGCTAAGCATTTCGCGTTAACCTTTCCCTGGTAGAAAAACTAACAACA
This sequence comes from Rhodomicrobium sp., assembly GCA_049579205.1. GTDB lineage: Bacteria > Pseudomonadota > Alphaproteobacteria > Rhizobiales > Rhodomicrobiaceae > Rhodomicrobium. The sequence continues at coordinate 8,460 of JBAUNL010000466.1, forward strand.
AGAATGGCAGCTTCGATTAAAGCCTCAGTAAGGGAAGGCATATGCGCATCGTCTATCCGAATTACCTTTTAGCCTTTTCGGCAGCCCTCACCGTCGGGTTTGGTTTCTCATTCTGGCATTCGGTTTCTGAAAACAAAGAGCTTCTTCGTTCCAATCATGTCGCTGCAATGGCTCTTGAGGCCGCGCGGGACGAAGTGAAGGCACTTCGTGATCAGCTCCCTGTCGAGATCAGGGCCCGGGAGTTCGCGGAGGCTGCGCAAGCCGTGGCCGAGAATGGGGAGCGTTCCACGCGCCAGAAGCTGTATGAACTAAGCAAAGCCCGGCAAGAAGCCGAGGCCGCGAAAGTGCGAGCAGGAGCAGAGTTACAGGTGGCTAGGCAGCAGCTCTCGCAGCGGGAAAAAGCGCTGCAAACCGCTGAATTGGCCAGGGACGATGCCGAAAATGCCTTCAAAACGATCGCAAACAGGCTGAACGAAGAAAACCTGGCGCGAAAGGAAGCCGGGCTTGACCCGTTCATGGCGAGTGGGGGATTTTACATGTACGGCCGGAACCCCGCCATTGAACCCGTATCGAGCGGGGAAGGAACAAGCGGCCTCTGGGTGGGAGTGCCAAATGCGCCCGAGGCCATGCCAAAGGGCACCGCAAAAGAGGAGGTGTCTGCAAAAGCACAGCCAGCAGCCGCCTTGGAAAGCCGAAGCTCAGTCCATGCGGTGAAAACCCCGGCGCCTGCCGGATCAGGACTGCGCACAGCCTCCGGATCTTGGCACGCCACATTGACCCGAGTGGCAGTCTCCGTACGGCGTGATGCGCAATGTGGCTACCTATTTTGCCGCAAGAACACGCCTAAAAGGGCGCTTAGCGCGAAGCGATAACGCTTTACAAGCGGGCGGGGCGAGCGGCAGATCGCGCGGAAATGTTGAGCGCCACGGCGGCGCGAATGAGCGCCTTCAACGCCTCTTCATCGATCTTATCGCCCTCATGAATATCGATGGCGCGCCTCACATTGCCTTCGAGGCTGGAGTTGAAGAGGCCTGAAAGGTCGTCCAGCGAGGCGCCCTTGGCGAAGGTCAGCTTCACTTTATCCTTGTACGTCTCGCCGGTGCAGACGATGCCGGCGTGCTCCCATACCGGAACGCCTCTCCACTTCCACTCCTCGACAACTTCGGGGCAGGCGTCTTTGATGAGACTTCGGACCCGCGCGAGCGTCTCGCCCCGCCAATCACCCAGCTCCTTGATTCTCGCATCGATCAGCTGAGAGGGAGAGTCTCCTTCTCTTCCTTCTCCTTCATTAGAGCCTCTCTTGCTCGTCTTCTTCATGGTTGTTGTCGCTTTCTTCATATAGACTCTGCTGCGGCCGTTCTGGTCCGAAGCGGACACTCAGCCGGCTAAGCGATACCAGCGCGTGAAGGCTGCTCGACCTTCAGACTCAGCGATAGCAGCAGATGCATAGACGCCATTGGGGGGCAGTGTTTGCCAACCTTCCGACATGATATCGCCTTCGTCTTCCGAAACGGAATGGTACTGTTCCGCAAAGGTAAAATGCCCGTCGTCGCGCTGCAGTATAACGATCCGCCTGCGCGGGTGGATTGCATCGGCAATTTGAACGGTCTCGAGTTCTTTGACGATCTTCACGTTCGTTTCTGCCTTCAGCGACTCGCATAGTAGCGGCCCGCTTAGCTACTTTCGCCGACGTTATGGATTTTGCGTTCATTCCAACTGATAGATCCTCGATCCGATGAACGGCCGTCGATGTCCGCTATGCGCCGTCGCTAACGGACAGTCGAGTCCCATGTTAGCTGCCGTGTGCGCAAAGCTTCGAAATACGATTCGGATGGCGGCGTTAGCCCAAACCGCAGGGCAGAGAGGAAGCCTTCAGGCGGCTTATAGTGATGTTCACTGATGTAGTGATAGATCAAACTTGGCGCGGCGTAGAACTGACCTGAGCGGCCGAGAATGCGCGGCCATCCGCCGCCCATTCCGCGATAGCCGGCCTCGTCCTGCGGCCTGAAGCGCGATTGCTCCATACGCACATGCGTTCCATTGGCGCGCGGCGTCAGTGTCCAAGTCACGATCGACTTGAGTCCGTCACGCGCCTGTTCGCCCGACCCGTTCCAGCTGTAGACCAGCCGTTGGTGCGGCACGATTTCGAGAACCTCGCAATCCGTGACGCCGTTCCAACCCATTACAGGCTGGGCGCGGAAATTGAATTTGTGACCGATGACCGGCTGAAAATCGTTCTTCTCAGCCACCCTTCGATCAGCGTGCTTTGCGTCAGAGCGCGCCAGATCTTCTCTGGCGGGTGCGGCATGTCGCGTTCCACGACGATGGAACGCAAGGCGATAGTCTCGTTCATTGGTCCATCCTTTTGAGCAGATCTTCTAGGCGGTCGAACCGGCTTTGCCAAAACCCGGCCATTTGGCTTGTCCAGTCGATCAGCGGGGCCAAGGCGCCGAGCTGCGCGCTATAGTGCGTCTGGCGGCCTTCGTGGCGGTCACGCACCAGTCCGGCCTGCTTCAGGACCCCAAGATGCTTTGAGACGGCCGGTTGCGAGATCCCGGCCTGAGCTGTCAGGGCCCCGACCGTCTGCTCTCCGTCCCGGCACAGGCGCTCGAAGATGGCCCGCCGCGTCGGATCGGCGAGCGTTCTGAAGAGCACATCGTGAGCGTTCGGCATCGGGATCGAGAACCCTCCACCCTACCAGCGCGCCAGCTGGGTGATTTGAATGAGATTGCCGCAGGTGTCATTCAGCTGGGCGATGGTGGAGCCGGTCACCTCGGTGGGCGGCATGGTGAACTCGGCACCGCGCGCTTTGAGGCGCTCGTAGTCGCCCTTGAGGTCGCCCGTGAAGAACATGACCGCGGGCTGGCCCTGCTGGAACATGGCTTGCTGGTAGGCCTTGGCCGCCGGGTTGCCGTTGAGCGCGAGTTGCAGCTCGGTTCCGTCCCGCTCTTCGGGTGAGGCGACGGTTAGCCAGCGAAACGGCCCATTGCTGAAATCGGCCTTCTTGGTAAAACCCAGCACTTCGGTGTAGAAGCGCAGAGCCTTTTCCTGGTCGTCCACATACACGCTGGTCAACTTGATCTTCATTGCTATTCTCTCCGTTTGTCACGGTCGCGGCGTGGTGCCGCGTCATAAGACCGATAACCTCCTGGTTATTGATTGACGTATAACCAGTCAGATATGTGTGGGTCAAGCAGGAAGGTGGGGCGGCATAATGATGCTCCTCACAAGAGCACCAGCACGCGGGGCGCGCTGCACTGTTCCATAGAGAAATAGCAGACTTCGCGCCGGCGCGTCTTAAAGGTCCTTGGCCTTTTTTGACTTCTGCGCGCCTCAATACTCGAAGCCCGATACTGCCAGATCTCCAAGGACTTCACTGCCATTGCGGGCAGAGATTGAATTTACCATACCCATTGGTTATGCATCATCATGATCGCCACCGATATGTGGTCGCCGATACGCGCTTGTTATGGCTGCTATCCGCAGCAGGCTACGCCATGCAACCTTGTATGCAGGCCGGGTCTTTTTTAGCCTTATCGAAAGCCGGTCACACTTTTCGGCGCGATGCTAGTGCGAGAGGGGACTCGATCGGGCCTCGCCCGCTAGCCGGACCCTCAACGTGTTAAGCCGCTCGAGCCGATCCTGGGCGAACCAGCGGCGATGTTCGTCATTGGCTTCTTCTACAGCTTGCTCGGCTAACGCGATCTCATCGGCGAGCATCTCTGTTGTGAAATCTTCAAGAGGCACAGCGTATTCGGCGATCACAACCGTTTCGCTAGGGCCTACATCAGCAAAGCCGCCGCGAAGGTAAAATTGCCGTTCAGTACCGGAGTCCGACTTCGTAGTGAGAATGCCGGGGCGAAGCTGAGCGATAAGGAGCGCGCGATTGGCCATAGCGGCGAAATCGCCTCCCTGTCCGGGTATCACCGCTTCCGCGAGCGTATCCGACACGAGCAGTTTCTCGGGGGACACGAGTTCAAAATGAAATGTTTCGGCCATCTTTTCCGCTCACGGGCGCTTAACAGGAAGCAAAGGCACATAAGGCCCACTGGCCCTGTTATGCCGCAACCGCCAGTTGCTCCGCCTTTTCAATTGCTTCGTCGATTGTGCCCACCATGTAGAACGCCTGCTCCGGCAGATGATCGTAGTCACCGTCGCATAGACCCTTGAAGCCTTTCACGGTGTCCTTCACATCGACGAGCACGCCCTTCTTCCCAGTGAACACCTCGGCGACATGGAAAGGCTGGGACAGAAAGCGCTCGATCTTTCGCGCGCGAGATACGATTTTCTTGTCCTCTTCGGAAAGCTCGTCCATGCCAAGGATCGCGATAATGTCTTGCAAGGACTTATAACGCTGCAGGATCGATTGCACCTGGCGGGCGACTTGGTAGTGCTCTTCACCGACGATGCGGGGCTCCAGCGCGCGGCTTGTCGAGTCAAGTGGGTCCACTGCCGGATAGATGCCTTTTTCCGCGATCGAGCGAGAAAGCACTGTCGTGGCGTCCAAATGCGCGAAGGAAGTCGCTGGGGCCGGGTCAGTCAAGTCATCGGCCGGGACGTAGATCGCTTGGACGGAGGTAATCGAACCCTTCGACGTTGACGTGATGCGTTCTTGCAGAGCGCCCATATCGGTCGATAGAGTCGGCTGATAACCCACCGCCGAGGGAATGCGGCCAAGAAGAGCGGACACTTCAGAGCCCGCCTGGGTGAAGCGGAAGATATTATCTACGAAGAACAGCACGTCCTGCCCTTGATCCCTGAAATACTCAGCTACCGTGAGACCCGAAAGTCCAACACGGGCACGGGCGCCCGGCGGCTCATTCATCTGACCGAAAACAAGCGCGCATTTCGAGCCTTGTGCAGAACCGTCCTTATGCGGGTCCTTGTTGACGCCCGACTCTATCATCTCGTGGTAAAGGTCGTTTCCCTCACGGGTGCGCTCGCCAACACCCGCAAAGACGGAATAGCCGCCGTGCGCCTTCGCGATGTTGTTGATCAGCTCCTGAATGAGCACGGTCTTTCCGACTCCGGCCCCGCCGAACAACCCGACCTTTCCGCCCTTGGAGTAAGGGGCTAGGAGATCAACCACCTTGATCCCGGTGACCAGCACCTCAACTTCCGTCGATTGCTCGACGAATTCGGGGGCGGAGGCGTGAATGGGCCGCCGTTGATTCGATTTGATGGGGCCTGCTTCGTCGATCGGTTCTCCGATGACGTTCATGATGCGGCCAAGCGTCTCTTCGCCCACGGGAACCGCAATCGCCTCGCCCGTATCGGTAACCTCCTGCCCGCGAACAAGGCCCTCCGTGGTATCCATGGCAATTGTGCGCACAGTGCTCTCGCCCAAATGCTGCGCAACTTCGAGAACGAGGCGATTACCTTGGTTCTGTGTCTCAAGGGCATTCAAGATCGCCGGCAGAGGACCGTCGAACTGAACGTCAACGACGGCTCCCGTTACCTGCCTGATGCGGCCCACTCTTCTGTCGCTCATTTCTTTCTTCCTTAAACCTTCTCCAAAGCCGCTTGACAGCGCAGGCATTTCCGGCGCTGTGCCGGTGTCTAATGCCGCCGCACTTAAATTTGGCTCACTGCTCCACTCTATGCCGTTCCCCGGCTCACTAGCTGTTATCCAACCTTCGAAAGGCGTGACGCCGTTTCCAGCCGCGCTCTGCCCAACCAGGCCGCCAGTTTCCAGGCCATCGCCAGAGATCAGGCCAAAAGCGCTGTCCGCATCAACTGCATCTGAAAAGCTATCCCCACTTGAATAAGATGGAACTTCACCAAAAACAACAGGCGATGCAAGCCCATGTGCTGAAGCAATGACGCGGTCGTTTTCGCCGCATTCGCTTCCAGTGCTCCCATTGAGCAAAGGCAGCGCCTGAAATCCATTTCCGTTCTGCGCCTTTGCTAGGGGCCGCGCCGGCGGCAAGCTCGAACCTGATTTTCCCGGCGCAATCGGAATAAAGAAACTCTCAGCGAGCTTACTCCCATTTAACTTGCCGTCGTGAACGGCGCCGCGGAATGCCTCCTCATCCGCTGCAGCGGCATGATAGTCACGCGCCTTGACAATGATGCGGTCCTTAGCCGTCCACGGCGCCTCCATCGGTTTGTCTACCTTTATAGGCACGGGAGCGTTGCCACCTTCCGCAGCGGGGAACGCAGCGCTTGATGGAGGAATCTCCAAAGGACCGGCTCGGCCCGAGTCTATTCCCAAACCTAAACGAGCTCCTTTGGGATTTCCTAGGGCGCGAGTGCCCGGCTGAGGCATCCACCATATCCATGCGGTGCTCCATGCCGTCCACAATTCGATCCACATCGCGCAGGCAGCGGCGGGGTGGGGCCAGATCGTTTCAGGTTTATCCATACGACACTTCTACTCGCCGCTGGGCTTGGCGTTAGACTGCCTCTGCGCCCGATATGATTTCAATCAACTCTTTGGTAATCATCGCTTGGCGCGTACGGTTATAGTTGAGCGTCAAACGATCTATCATATCGCCTGCGTTGCGCGTGGCGTTATCCATCGCTGTCATCTGGGAGGCATAGAACCCGGCGTTGTTCTCCAGCAAGGCGCGGAAGATCTGCGTAGCCACGTTTCTTGGGAGAAGCTCGCGTAAGATATCCTGCTCGTCCGGCTCAAACTCATAGGTGGAATTATCCGAAGGCGCGTCTTGGGCCTCGGGAAGTTTTACCGGAATGAGCTGCGCTGACCGAGCCCGCTGCGTGATGATGTTGACAAACTGCGAAAAGAAGAGAGTTGCGACATCGAATTCACCCGCATCGAACCGATTCAGGATGCGTTGAGCAATGTCTAACGCGTTCACATATCCGAGCTGGCGGACATTTCTCAGGTCAACGTGGTCGACCATCATTTTTCCGAAGTCGCGCCGCAACTGATCGGCGCCCTTCCGGCCAATGGTCATGATCTTTACTGATTTCCCGTCTGCCAGAAGCCGGCGGATGTGCTCGCGCGCCTGCCTTGCGATGTTCGAGTTGAAGGCGCCGGCGAGACCGCGTTCGCCGGTCGCGACAATGATAAGGTGAGTTTGGTCCTGGCCGGTTCCAACGAGAAGCGGAGAGGCTGCGGCGCCTGCCACGCGCGCGCCAAGGCGCCCCAAAATCTTTTCGACCCGCTCAGCGTAAGGCCGCGCGGCCTCGGCCTGGTCTTGTGCCCGGCGCAGTTTCGCTGCGGCCACCATTTGCATGGCCTTCGTGATTTTTCGAGTGGCCTTCACAGACGCGATGCGCGCTCGAAGGTCTTTCAGGCTGGCCATTTGTTGCTCCGGATCCGCTAGGCCGCGAACCGCTTGGCGAATTTCTGCAAGATGTCCTTCAGCTTTTGTTCCGTCTCTGGCGTAAGCTGCTTGGTCGTGCGGATTGAATCCAGCACATCCGTATGGTCCGTGCGCATGATGGTCAGGAACTCGCGCTCGAACTCGGTTACCTTCCCCACCGGGATAGGATCAAGAAACCCGCGTGTGCCCGCATAGATCACCACAACCTGCTCTTCGACTTTCATGGGCGAGAATTGCGGCTGTTTCAGCAACTCCGTAAGACGTGAGCCCCGCGCCAGCAGTTTCTGCGTTGCGGCGTCCAGGTCAGAACCGAACTGGGCGAAGGCGGCCATCTCACGATATTGCGCGAGCTCGCCTTTGATCGCGCCTGCAACCTGCTTCATCGCCTTGATCTGAGCCGAAGAGCCAACGCGAGAGACGGAGATGCCAACATTCACGGCGGGCCGGATGCCTTGATAGAACAGATCGGTTTCAAGGAAGATCTGACCGTCGGTGATGGAGATCACGTTCGTCGGGATATAGGCCGACACGTCATTAGCCTGCGTCTCGACGACTGGGAGCGCGGTCAAAGAACCTGAGCCGTGTTCGCTATTTAGCTTGGCCGCGCGCTCAAGAAGCCGGGAGTGCAAATAGAACACGTCGCCAGGATAAGCCTCGCGTCCGGGCGGACGCCGGAGCAGCAAGGACATCTGACGGTAGGCGACGGCTTGCTTCGACAGATCATCATAGATGATGAGCGCGTGCATACCATTATCGCGGAAATATTCGCCCATGGTGCAGCCTGTATAGGGTGCGATGAATTGCATAGGCGCCGGATCGGACGCAGTTGCCGCGACCACGATGGAGTATTCGAGTGCGCCGTTCTCTTCGAGGACGCGAACAAGTTGCGCAACCGTGGACCGCTTCTGTCCGACCGCGACGTAAATGCAGTAGAGCTTCTGGCTTTCGTCGCCGGTAGCGTTGACCGATTTCTGATTGAGGATCGTATCGAGCGCCACGGCGGTTTTGCCGGTCTGGCGATCACCAATGATCAGCTCGCGCTGGCCGCGCCCGATGGGGATCAGGGCGTCGATAGCCTTCAGACCGGTCTGCATCGGCTCCTTCACGCTTTCGCGCGGAAGGATACCGGGGGCCTTGACGTCAACCCTTTTCTTTTCCTGGCTCTGGATCGGACCTTTTCCGTCGATCGGATTGCCAAGACCGTCAACGACACGGCCGAGAAGACCTTTTCCGATAGGTACCTCAACGATCGCGCCCGTTCGCTTGACGGTGTCGCCTTCCTTAATGCCCCTGTCTTCGCCGAAGATAACGATACCGACATTATCGGCTTCGAGGTTCAGCGCCATTCCCCGGACCCCGCCAGGGAATTCAACCATTTCGCCGGCTTGAACGTTATCGAGGCCATAGACGCGGGCGATACCGTCTCCGACGGAAAGCACCTGTCCGATCTCCGAGACTTCTGCTTCCTGGCCGAAATTCTTGATCTGCTCTTTTAGGATTGAAGAGATTTCGGACGGGCGGATTTCAGTGAGTTCCATCAGCTGGCCTCTTTCATCGCCTTTTCTAAGTTTCTAAGTTTTGTACGTAATGATGTGTCGATCATTTGGCTTCCGACTTTCACCACGAGGCCGCCGATAAGACTGGCATCGACCGTGACGGTAAGTCTTGGGATCTTCCCGAGCTTCTGCCGCAGAGTATCCTTGAGTTCCTGAGTTTGTGCTGCCGTGAGCGGAACCGCGGACTTCACCTCCGCTTCAACTTCGCCGCGCTGCTTCGCCGACAGGGTCTTAAATGCTTTAATGACGTTCTCGACAGCAAACAGCCGCCGGTTCGAGGCGAGCACAAGCAGGAAGTCGCGAACAAGGCCCGTGATGCCCGTTGCCTTGAACAAAGCGGAGAGGCCCTGCTGCTGTTCTGCGATCGAAAACACTGGGCTCAAGACGAAGCGGCGAAGATCGGCGCTGCTTCGGAGCGATTCCGAGAATCGGTCAAGCGCCCGCTCAACCTTGTCCACTTCGTTGCCGGCCTGCGCTAGCTCGAAAAGCGCTCCTGCATAACGCTCGGCCACCGTTGATACATCGCCCCGCGCCAAATCGTTCTCCCAAACGAAACAAAAGACAGCCGAACGCTCCCGCGTTGGCGTGTCCCGTTACCAACTTCAGATGTCCGGATTGCACTCCGGCGTATGCCTTGGTGGCGCTTCTACCATAGGCCCTTATTGCATTGCAACAGGCTGATTTCCTACGGGCGTTCGATTTTTGTTACTCTCCGTAGTGTTAGCGCACTAGGGTGCTAGAAATTCGCTGAACTCCCTTAGAACCACTTCATAGGTGGGCCGCTTGAATCCGACGATCAAATCGAGAACTTCGCGGTGGTCCACCCAGCGCCATGCATCAAACTCTTGCTTGTGCCCATCGGGCTTGAGATTGATTTCATCTTCAACACCAGTGAACCGCATCGCGAACCACTTCTGCTGCTGTCCGCGATATTTGCCCTTGAGTGCTTTGCCGACAGCCTCAGCCGGAAGGTCGTATTTGATCCAACCTTGAGATTCGGCGAGGATTTTGACGCTGGAAACACCAGTTTCCTCATGAAGCTCGCGCAGGGCAGCTCTTTTGGGTTCCTCGCCGTCGTCAATGCCACCTTGGGGCATTTGCCATCGCTTTTGAACCTCTAGCTGTACAAGATCGTCAAAGCGGCGGCCGACCCATATCTGGCCCTTTTTGTTAAGGAGCATAATGCCTACGCAGGGGCGATAGGGAAGTAGATTTGGATCGATGGAAGCCATGTTGCTCCTATTACAGTAGTCCGTAGGCGCGCATGGCCAGCGGTGATGTGACATGCCGAGAACGCAGTTAAGCTCAAGGCCCTATTCGCCACCTTTCGCTTCGGAGGCCGTGTTAGGCCGGTCGCCAAGAAAAACCGGAGGCCGGCCTGGGACCGGCGGCTCTGCATTGGCTTGAGCACGTCCATCGGCTGCATGCCCATCGCTTGCCGGCTCCTCGCCGCGTGACACGACCGCCGGCGGCACCGCCGGTTTCGGCATTTGCCGCGTGTCGACGGGGAGAACAAGCTTAAGGTCATATTCCTGGCCTGGATCTGAGACCGCAAAATAAATGATCAAGGCCGCACAGATCGAAAAGAAAAAACCGGCGGTAATCAGAAGCGCTCTCATTGCCTTCCTCTCTGCCTTGTAAAATCAAAAAGGTTCATGCCGATGACATGAACCATTTTGCAACAGGATCATTATGTGCGGCGGGAACCTTAGTTTGGTACAGCCACTGCTGCCGGAGGAACAGCGGCGTTTTCCAGTTTCTTCGGCTCAATCTTCTTACCGTGCAGGAAGTCGAAAGCTGCCTTCAGCTGCACGTCTTTTTCCTTCTCTTTCGGTACGTAGGATATACTTCCCGATGCCTCTGGAGAGCCACTGTTCTTCAAGTGGCCTCGAAGGCTGGCTTCGCCTTTCGGCGTAAAGTTGGCCATCTGCTGTTTCAGTTCCGGTGGAAGCTCGGGCTCAACCACAAAATCTGGAGCGATGCCGGTGGCCTGAATTGACCGGCCGGAGGGCGTGTAATAGCGAGCGGTAGTTAACCTCAAGCCGCCATTGGCACCAAGCGGGATCATCGTTTGAACTGAGCCTTTGCCAAAGGATCGCGTTCCGATAACCGTCGCGCGCTTGTGGTCCTGTAGCGCGCCTGCGACAATCTCGGACGCGGAGGCCGAGCCGCCATTGATAAGCACGACAATCGGTTTTGCGTCGCTTATATCGCCTGGCTTGGCATTAGCCCGGCTGCTTTCGTTGGCGTTCCGGCCTTTGGTCAGGACGATAGCGCCTTTATCCAGGAAAGCGTCCGAGACCGCGATCGCCTGATCGAGAAGACCGCCAGGATTATTGCGAAGATCGATGACATAGCCCTTGAGCTTAGGTCCGATAGTCTTCTTAAGATCTTCCATTGCCTGCTTCATATATTCGTAGGTGTGCTCACTCTGGAAGGTCTTAATCTTAATCCATCCGATGTCATCTTCGGCGCTATACTTAATCGGGTTGATGCGCACGATATCCCGCACTATTTTGGTCTGAATCGGCGCCTGCACCCCTTTCCGAAGAATCGTAAGCGTGATCGGGGAATCTACAGGCCCGCGCATCTTCTCGACTGCCTCATTAAGGGTCAGCCCCTGAATAGATTCGCCATCCAAATGAGTTATATAATCGCCAGCCATGACACCGGCGTGGTCGGCCGGGGTATTGTCGATCGGCGCAATGACCTTCACGACGCCATCTTCCATCGTCACTTCGATGCCTAGCCCGCCGAATTCGCCACGGGTCTGCACCTGCATATCCTGGAATTCTTTTGGCGTTAGATAGCTCGAATGGGGATCGAGGCCCTGTAGCATGCCATTGATCGCATTCTCGATGAGCTTCGTATCGTCCGGCTTCTCGACATATTCCGTGCGCACCCGCTCAAGAACTTCACCGAAAAGATCGAGCTGTTTGTAAATTTCGGCGTTGGCCGCAATCGCTTGGTCCCGGCGCGTAGAATGCAAGATGAAGACACTTGCACCACACACCAGCACTATTAAGAACGCACCAAGCGCGAGTTCGGATTTGCGCATATATTTCAACCTTTTCCTCCCCCGGACCACCACGGTGCGGGGTTGATCGACTGACGATCTCTACGAAACTCTACGTAGAGTATGGGGCGGGCGGGAGACTTTTCGCCGGAGCGAACCTCTGCCCCCATCGTTGCTACAGGCTCGCCAGCAAGAACGAATTGCCCCGGCCTTACTTGTATCCGGTCCATTCCTGCTACCACGACATGATAGCCTCCGCCAGGGTCGATAATCAAGAGTTGACCATAGGTGCGGAATGGACCTGCATAGAGAACGGAGCCATCGCATGGCGACACAACCTGGCCCCCGGGCCGGGTCTCGATGTGAATTCCTTTGGAGCCCTGACCGTCTTGATCAGGCTGGCCAAATCTTATCGTAATCCTGCCCTGAGCCGGCAAAGGCAGAAGTCCTTGAGATTTTGCAAAAGGAATTGAAGGTTGCATGCGTCCTGGCAATAGCATCGCGACCTTACTCGAATCCGGTGAAAGCTCGTCCGTTGCATTCACATCTTCCGGCTTCGTTCTTTTTCCAGCCTGCGCGTCAAGAAGCGGCAGCATTTCCTCAAGGCTTTTGATACCAGCTAAATTGATCTTGGTCGCGGTCTTCAAATTTTCGAGATTTTCCGACGTGGCTTCCAGCTCCTCGCGGTTTTCGATAAGAAGCAGGTCTATCTGAGCTTTGAGCCTGTTATTCTGTGTCTGTTCAGCCCTGCGGCGCTGTTCTTGAAGCTCTGCCTCTTTCTGAACCTTATCCAAGGCGTCAACTTCTGTGCCGAGCTGCGCAGCAAGCTTCTCGACATCCTGGTAGAATGCAGCAAGAACCATGCCACTGCGTATCATATTGAGTGCGTCGCGCGTGTGGGTGATCAGTAATGGCGGGGGTTGCCGGCCCATGCCCTGCATTAAAGTGAGAAGGGCGGACATTTGGTCGCTCTTATCGTAGAGCTTCTCACGCGCCTCCTTCACCTTTGCGCGCGTCTCCCCCAGCCTCTCTTCGATCTCAGTCAACCGCCTCTCCGACAATCGGAGCGCCCTGGCGGTCTCGACGAGCCTTGCATGCATGCGCGCACGGTTGATGGCGAGGGTGCGTTTATCGCGGGACAGCTCACGCTGCTGTTCCTGGATTTGTTGAAGCCGCAATTTGCGCCGGATGTAGAGCTCCCGCGCCTGATCTGCGTCGATTTTCGCTTCTTCCGAGCCTTCTTTGCCTTTCCGGCGCGGTGGCGCAGCGCGGTTTTGGACTGCCGATTTACCGCTACCCTGAGCCGGGGAAGAACCTTCCTGTGCCAGCACATGCGGTATTGCTGCCAGCAGGACAACTGCCACTGAAACACTTAGCGAAAGAGTAACTCTGCGGGAGAAAACGCTCGCTACCTTTCCCGCGACAGAAAAGCCTATCATCATCGCCGCCTTATAAATTCACCATTTTCTTCAGACAAGCTTCCGATGTTCTCGGGATGAAAGCCTATTTCACCTCAACAAATGGTGAATCATGAGATCCAAGCCCTGATAGCTTTTTGTGTCCTAATTCGGTATAGAACCGCCGCAACGCATGCAATCGATGGTCCAAAGGAGATTTGAATGGATATAGCCCCGGGAAGCCCGCTGCCGTCTGCAAAATTCAGGATCATGACTGCGAGCGGCCCATCCGAGGTCTCCGCGCAGGATCTTTTCAAAGGAAAGAAAGCTATATTATTCGCCGTGCCTGGCGCTTTCACCCCGACCTGTCACGGGACGCATCTGCCGGGGTTCTTGCGGCATGCGACGGATTTCAAGACGAAAGGGGTTGATCTCATTGCTTGCACTGCTGTCAACGACGTCTTCGTCATGGATGCCTGGGCCAAGGCGAGCGGGGCCGAAGGAACGGTCACTTTCCTATCCGACGGGAATGGAGATTTCGCCAAAGCAATCGGGCTGGAATTGGATGCCTCCGGCGCTGGTTTGGGCATCCGGTCAAAACGCTACGCAATGCTTATCGAGGACGGTGTGGTGAAAGCGCTCCACATCGAAGATAAGCCTGGGAAGGCTGAGGAAAGCAGCGCCGAACGCATCCTCGGCGATCTATAGGGGGTCCTCACGCGGTGAGGCTATGCTTGCCTCCTTCGCTATCGCTTCCTGCTCGGCTATGCCGCGTTGAGCGAGCTCGTGGGCTCGCTCGTTCCCAACGTCCCCCTCATGTCCGCGCACCCAATGCCAACTCACATCGTGACGGAGCCTGGCAGCATCCAGTCGCCGCCAGAGGTCCTCATTCTTTACCGGTTTTTTCTGCGCCGTTCGCCAGCCATTAGCTTTCCAGGACGCAATCCATTCAGAGATGCCGGTGCGCACATATTGCGAGTCGGTATGAATCTCTACCCGGCACGGCCTTTTGAGCGTTTCAAGCGCCATGATAGCCGCCATCAGCTCCATGCGGTTATTTGTGGTTAGGGGCTCGCCTCCCCAGAGTTCGCGCTCGTGCCCGTTATATGAAAAATAGACGCCCCACCCCCCCGGGCCAGGATTTCCCTTGCAGCCACCATCGGTGTAAATGACTACGGCATCGCTGTGCGATTTGTTGCCACCGCTAGATGCCATAGGCGCCAGGCGACTGCACGTCGGCGTGGAAGATAAGCTTCCGCCAATATTCCATCGGGTCTTTGCGCTTAACGAAGGCAGAATCCGGCGTATTGAACCAATCGTAGAGGCGGGTGAGAAGAAAGCGGAGAGCGGAACCTCTTGCCAGTATCGGCAGGGCCGAGATCTCTTCCTTGGAAAGCTCCCGTACAGAATTATAGCCGCTGAAAAGTGCGCGTGCCTTCGTTACGTTGAAGGCATGATCCAGCTCGAAACACCAGGCATTCAAGCAAATTGCCAGATCATATGCAAGTAGGTCATTACAGGCGAAGTAGAAGTCTATGAAACCCGATACCTTGTCGCCGAGAAAGAAGACATTATCCGGAAAAAGATCTGCGTGAATTACGCCCTTGGGAAGATTTTCAGGCCATTTTTTTTCAAGCAGCTTAAGCTGCTGCCCTATGCTCCCGGTCATATTAGGGTAAAGCTTGTCCGGAAGATCGCCGATTGCTTCGAAAAGATGCTTCCATCCCTTCAAAGCAAGCGCATTCTCACGATGCAACGGAAAAGTCAGGCCGCTCTGGTGGAGGCGTGCGAGAGCCGCCCCTAGGGCGGCGCAGTGTGAAGGTTGCGGCTTACGCAGTGAGTAGCCCGGCAGGAAGGTTACAATCGCAGCCGGCCTTCCTCCGAGAGTTTGCAGGATGTTGCCGTCGCGGTCATGGACTGGGCTTGGGCAGCTCACGCCGCTCTTTTCCAAGTGCTCCATGAGGCCGAGAAAAAAGGGCAGATCGTTGCTGGAAACCCGCTTCTCATATAGCGTCAAAATGAACTGGCCGCAATCTGTACCGATGTAGAAATTACTGTTCTCGACGCCTTCGGCGATGCCTTTGCACGCAGTAAGATGGCCGATATCATACCGCTCAAGCAGCGCATCGAGTTCTTCGGCCGTCACTTCCGTATAGACCGCCATGTGACGTTACTGAGCAGCGGCTGGCTGCAAGGCCCTTGGGATTTTGAAGATCACGTCCTCGATCGCCGTTCTTACGATCTCCAGCTTGACCTCAAAGCGCGAATTAAACTGGTCAATGATTTCATCAACAAGAATTTCCGGAGCCGAGGCTCCCGCCGTGAGGCCCACTGTCTTGACCCTTTCTAGCAATTGCCAGGGGATTTCAGACGCTTTTTGCACCAGCATCGCCTTAGGACACCCTGCCTTCACAGCCACTTCAACAAGGCGCTTGGAATTCGAGCTGTTAGGTGCGCCGACGACGAGCATTGCATCGCACCGCTTTGCGATTGCTTTCACAGCGCTCTGCCTATTTGTCGTGGCGTAGCAGATGTCATCCTTGTGCGGGCCTTGGATGAGGGGAAATCTTTTTTTGAGAGTTTCCACAATCTCAATAGTATCGTCTACCGAAAGCGTGGTCTGAGTAATGTATGCAAGCTTGGCTGCATCACGCGGCGTGAATCTAACGGCATCTTTCATAGTTTCGACCAGCGTGACCGCCCCTTCCGGCAGCTGGCCAAGCGTGCCAATCACCTCCGGATGACCGGCATGGCCGATCAGGATGATTTGCAGGCCATTCGCGTGGTGCCGCTCCGCCTCAACGTGCACCTTGGAAACGAGGGGGCATGTCGCATCCAGATAAAAGAAGTTTCTTTTCGCAGCTTCCTCCGGCACCGCCTTTGGCACGCCATGCGCCGAAAAAATCACCGGCGCCCCGGTGCTTGGAATCTCGCTCAACTCTTCGACGAAAACAGCGCCCTTGGCTTCAAGGCTTTCAACAACGGTGCGATTGTGAACGATTTCATGACGGACATAGACGGGGGAACCGAATTTCTCGATCGCGAGCTCTACGATTTGAATGGCCCTGTCCACCCCGGCGCAGAACCCCCGCGGGGCGGCGAGGAGCACCTCGAGGTGTGGTTTCGTCGTCATAGGGCCCATCTCCGTGAGAGAGCGACTTGAAATATCAGCGCGGACTCCGCAAAAAGGTCAAAATTGGCGGGGAAGGGGAGCGTCCAAGCTTGCGACCCTTTCCGCGGCCCTTTAGGTTCGCCAGGAGCGCGTTCGTAATGCGGTGCCTTTGTTGTAACACTATGAGCGCTGCAGACCACAAAAAAGCAAGGGCGGAAAAGTCGCGGTGACATCCTTTGTGCAAACACTGAAAAAGGGCATTGAGAGGGCAAATGAGGCTGCTAGAACCGGGAATGTCGAAGGTTTTGAGCCTCGCGCTTATCGCTGCTCTGCTTAGCGGGTGCGGCATTTCGCACATGCCTTCTATCGGCGATGGGGGAATCTTCTCCTCCGGTAAGAAAGCCGACAACGCCTCTTGGACGCCAATCATCACCGAAGACAGCATGATGGCTGCCGCGCGCACCAACTCCGACGGCCCAATCGAGATGGCTGCTGCCAATGGGTGTCCCCTGCTTCAGGTGGAGGGCGGCCAGCGGGACATCACGGTCTATGAAGGCAACCGCATAGGCGACAGCAGGGCGGTGATCCACACCGGAGCAATCACGAAAACGGCGCGGGAATGCGCTTTTGCCGGCGGCTCGGTACAGGTGAAATACGGCATCGCGGGTCGCGTGATACTAGGACCGAAAGGCAAGCCCGGGACAATAACCTTGCCAGCGACGATGCAGGTTTTCGACAAAGCGAGCAATAAGCTCAAGTCAGAGCCGTTCACTGTCACCGTGACGATTTCGAGGGAAAATCCGTTGTCGTATTTCGCAATGGTCCGCGACGTCAACATCCCGGTCAAGGAAGGGACCGTTCCCGGAGACTACAAGATTACCATTGCTTTCGACAAAGGCAAATCCGGCGCTGCGTAGGCTACGCCGAAAGCCATGCTGCGAGCCGGGCCAAGACACTTCGCAGACGGGGACCGGAGCGTTCCAATCTGCGCTTTTGAGAAAGGGTAGAATTTATGCTTAAGCTATTCAAAGCTATCGGTAGTAGCATTTTTTTGTTGGCAACCCTTTCAGGTCATTCAGCCTTCGCTGCGGATAGCGTAACAAATTATCTAGCGGCAGGATGGGAAATTAAAGGATTTATGTCTGATTCCTACGGGCACACTATTCTGCTCCAGAAACAGAACAAAATAGTTATATGCCAGACACACCCCGTTGCAGGCACCAAGTGTGAAGGAGTCCAATAAAGCAGAGGTCTCCATGGCAACCGCTAGCAACGTTCCCAATTGGCGTATCACCGGGGACTGGTGGGATCTGTGCAACTGCACCATCGGCTGCCCCTGCAATTTCGGCTCAGACCCTACCCTCGGATATTGCGAGGGCGTCCTGACCTGGCTTATCCGCGAAGGCCATTACGGCGACCTTAAGCTTACAAAAGACCTTGCCGTCGTCCTCATCATCCATTGGGAAGGCAATGTCATGGATAAAAACCGTGAATTCGGCTTTCTGATTGACGACCGGGCCAACCCCGGCGAACGGGCCGCGCTTGAAAAGATCTTCACAGGTTATGCCGGCGGCGTGTTCGAGGCATGGCGCGATTTGACCATCAGCCTCGATGGGGTCGAGTTCGTGCCGATGACCGTAACGCAAGATGCGGAGACGTGGCGGGTGGAAGTGCCAGGACTGGTTGACGGTCTCGGCGGGCCCTTCCGCAAATATATGGTCCCGCCTGGCGACACCTGCCGCATTTACAATGCGCCCCGGCCGGAAGTCACGCCTGGTTTCCTGACGGTGGGCGAGGCGAAGCGCAACATCGTGACCGGCGCCTTTGGCCGGAGCTGGGACTGGTCTAACCGCTCCTCCAAACATATCGCATTCGACCTGCGGGGGCCAAAGACCTTTAGCTGGCGCCGCCCGTTAAAGCGTCAATGAATTCAGATCCAGGATATAGCGGTGCTCTTTCCGGCCGCGATCGCTTCATAATCATTGTCCTTCTGCTTCTGGTCTGTGCCTCGGCCTGGTTGTTCATGGCGCATCAGGCGATGGTCATGGACGAGATGGAAGCGGCCATGTGGCGGGACATGAATATGTCCATGAATGGCATGGAGCCGTCATGGGACGCGATTGACGCCGCGCTGGTCTTTGTGATGTGGGCCGTGATGATGGCGGCGATGATGCTGCCTGGCGCAATCCCTATGGTCACAGCGTTTGCCGCGATCAATCGGCGGCGCCGTCAGCGCAGTGCGCCGCACGTTCCTACCGCAGTTTTTGTGCTCGGCTATCTCGTTGCCTGGGCCGGCTTTTCGATTATAGCCATGGCGCTTCAATGGCTCCTGCAAAGCAAGGGCTTGCTCACGACGATGATGCGGTCCACGTCGAACTATTGGTCGGCGGCTATATTTTTGGCAGCCGGCGTCTATCAATTCAGCCCTCTCAAGCAAAGGTGTCTTACCTATTGCCGTTCACCCGACGGTTTTATTCTGAGTGAGTGGCGTGATGGGGCGCTTGGCAGCGCAATCATGGGGTTTCGCCATGGGTTGTTCTGTACGGGGTGCTGCGCGGCGCTGATGGCCTTGCTGTTTGCCGTCGCGGTCATGGACCTGCGCTGGGTCGCTGCTTTGGCAGTTATCGTGACCGCCGAAAAGCTTCTGCCCGGAGCAAAGTTTTGGCGGAGTGCGATCGGCCTCGCGTTGATTGCGGCGGGCGTTAAATACGCGGTCGGCGGCTGGGCCGCCTGATCCTGTTCTTAAGCTTCGGCGCGTGATCCAATCCTATCTCCTTCGAAATCGTCACAAAAATGCAATCCGAGTCGTCTATCTCCCGCCAAAGCTAAGATGGAGGCTTGGATGCACGCCCCAATTGATTTGGCGAACGCCTACCCGCAAAAAGCGGCGCTACCGGACGCTCTTTCTCTCCGACCTTCACCTTGGGATGCAGTCTGCGCAAGCGAACGCTCTGCTCGAATTTTTGGATACCCATGAGGCGGAGACCATTTACCTCGTGGGCGACATCGTTGATTTTTGGCAGATGAGCCGCGGCATGGTCTGGCCTTCCTCCCATCACGCCGTGCTCCACGCCATCGTCGGGAAGCTTTGGCAGGGTTCGCGCATCATTCTCATTCCCGGAAACCACGACAGCGCATTGCGAACCTATTGCGGCCGGTCCTTTGGCGGCATCGAAGTCATGCGGGACAGCGTGCACGTTACGGCCAGCGGCCAGCGCCTTCTCGTGTTGCATGGGGACGAATTCGACGCCGCATTGACGTACCCCAAATGGATGAGATTCATTGGCGACCACTCCTACGAGCTCGCAGTTTACTGCGACCGCCTGGTGAACAAGGTGCGGCGCGGGCTTGGGTGGGATCATTGGTCGCTAGCCGCGTATTTGAAGAAGCGCCTTGGAGCCGCGGCCGCGTTCATCGAAGAGTTCGAGACCGCACTTGCGGGCGAAGCGGCGAGACGCAATTTGGATGGCGTCATCTGCGGCCATATTCATCATGGGGCAGACCGGTACATTGGCTCTGTTCGCTACGTTAATTGTGGCGACTGGGTTGAAAGCTGCACGGCCGTGGCCGAAGACAGGTTGGGCAGGCTTCAGCTTATTCGCTGGCGGCAGCCTGTTAGCGAAGCGAAAGAAGTGGTCACGAAGATTCCCCTGCTTCAGGCGGCTTGACCGCTTACAAATGTTCTCAGCCACCCGCTGAGGTACCTGTCACCCCTCACTTCAAAAAACCGTCGCATTGTTGCCCCGCAGGCCCCCGCGATTGCGGCAACGAGCCGGTAACCTAATATCGCAAACGCTCTTTTTTTCTTGAGCTGAGCGCAAGCATTATCTTATTTATGCCGTTTCCATAATATTCGGGCCCGAGGCGGGCAACGAGGACGCTTCGTGAACAATATTGATATGCGAGGCTACGCCAAGAGCGCCGGCGTTAGCGTGCAATTCCCGGCCGGGAGCAGCGTTTTCAACCAAGGCGATCCGGGAACCTGTCTCTATATCGTTCAATCCGGTATCGTTGAGATGATCATAGGCGATCGTGCTGTCGAAGTTTGCGGGCCTAATGAGGTAATCGGCTTTATGTCGCTGATCGATGGCTCGCCAAGAAGTTCGACTGCGCGAGTCAAGGAAGACGTTGAGCTATCGAGCATCAATAAACGCCGGTTCCACTTCATGGTCGATGAGGTGCCGTATTTCGCTCTTTGATTTAGTCGCTGATTATTGCCCAGGCCCTTTGCGCCTGCGGCCCTCTGAGCGGCCTAAGACCGATGCGGATTTGTCCTATTGGCGTTGTGTGAGGTCATCAGTGCCGGCCGCTGCCGCTATAATGGACAGCCCGGGCGTATTATTCGGTAGAGTGTCTAATGCTTGCGGCCGGTCTAATTAGGCGGCTTTCCGAGCGCTTCCTTTGCAGGCGATTTTTATGGCTTCGATTAGCTCCGGCTCCGAATAAGGCTTTGACACAACTTGCGCTGACGGCCATTTCCGCAGTAGTGGGATTGGCTCGGAACCGGTAATGAAAACAAAGCCTTTGCCTTGCTCTTCAATTACCATTGCAACAACGTCAATGTCCTCGTCCTTGAGCCTGACGTCCAATACAGCACAGTTGAAGTGCTCTTGTGTCGCCAGCGCCACCGCTTTTTCTAGGGTGGTTGCCGGTCCTACGACTTTGGCTCCAGCCGCACTTAGTAGCTCCTCAATAGCGAGGGCTTGCAAGTAATCATCTTCGGCCACAAGGATCACAAATTTGTGCAGTGGCTTACCATTTCTCCGCATGGCGGCACCTATGGCTAAAGTTAAGAGAAGCCAAACCTAGGCGCTGTTAGTTGTTCCGCTTCCCGTGAAGCTGCCTGCCTTATCGCAAAATCGAGGACGGCACAACCTAGCAAGACTGGAAAGCTTATCAAAAAAGGAAGAGCGGCAACGCATCTCTGAACTAAAGCCCAGTTCGTCACCCTGTTTTGTATCGTTGCCATGGTTTCGTCCTTTCATCCTGCCTTAGTTGGGGCACACAACTGAGCGACGGTGGAAAATTCGAAGCGATAGAACTGCAATAAGGGGCACTAAACCGCCGGGCTCTTGCTCATGTGACCGGCTAAAACCATTTCCCGCATTCATGCGGCGGTTTCGCAACGGCCGTTCTGACCATTGCTATGTTTCCAAAGCCAGCGGCCGGGACATATAAAGCAAGAGAGAATTTGCGTGCATTCTGAAAACATTCTGCTTCAGGACTGGAAAACTCCCTTCAAGATGCCTCCTTTCGGCGCCGTCCGGGACGAGGATTTTCTCCCTGCCTTCGAAGACGCGATGCGGACCCACCTCGCAGAGGCGGACGAGATTGCGAATAATGCAGAGGAGCCTTCGTTCGGGAATACGATTGAGGCCTTGGAGAAGGCGGGAGCAGCGCTTCAACGAACCTCATCGGTATTTTTCAATCTGTCGTCCGCAGATACGAATGACGAGAGGCAGAAGATCGAGCGCACCATTTCGCCTCTTTTGACCAAGCACAGTCTGACGATTCTCACCAATTCCAAACTGTTCGAGAGGGTCGACAAGCTCTTCCAATCCAGTGATAGCCTTGGGCTCACCGAAGAGCAGTCGCAGCTCCTTGAAAACTACCACAAGAGATTTGTGCGCGCGGGTGCCAGGTTGGGGCCTGAGGCCAAAGCGCGTTTGAAGCAAATTGGTGCCCGGCTGTCGGAGCTGAGCACAGCGTTCTCTCAAAATGTTCTCGCCGATGAGAAGGCTTTCCAGCTCATTCTCGAAGGCGAAGGCGATCTGAAAGGGCTTCCTGATTTTGTCCGCCAAGCCGCTGCAAAAACGGCCAATGACCGCAATCTCCCTGGCAAATATGTCATTACCCTTTCAAGGGCCAGCATAGAACCCTTCCTTGAATTTTCCGAACGCCGGGATTTGCGGGAAAAGGTGTATAAGGCCTATATTGCGCGCGGCGAGCATGGTGGTTCCTCGGATAACAGGCCGCTGATACAAGAGATTCTCGCACTTCGAGGCGAGATCGCGAAACTCCTGGGTTATGAGACATACGCTCAATTCCAGATAAGCGATGCGATGGCGAAAACGCCGGACAGCGCCCGCAATCTGCTCGAGGAGGTATGGAGCCGCGCTAGGCAGAAAGCGGAGAGCGAAAGGGCTGCGCTGGAAACCATGGCGCAGGCCGAAGGCTACAATGAGCCGCTCGCTGCGTGGGATTGGCATCATTATGCCGAAAGGCGCCGCAAGGCCGAGTTCAGTATCGATGGCGCCGCGCTGAAGCCGTACTTCGAGCTGGATAACATGATCTCAGCGGCCTTTCACACTGCAAACCGTCTATTCGGCCTGAGCTTCAAGGAGACGGCCGCAATCCCGGTTTATCATCCAGATGTGCGCGCTTGGGAGGTCATGGACCGCACCGGCGAGGTCGTTGGAGTTTTCCTGGGTGACTATTTCAACCGGCCCTCAAAGCGCAGCGGCGCGTGGATGAGCAGCTTCAGGAAGCAGGAGAAGCTAAGGGGCGAAATCCTTCCCATCATCGTCAATGTTTTGAATTTCACCAAGGGAGGCGAGGGCGCTCCGACGCTTTTAAGCCTCGACGATGCACGCACTCTTTTCCATGAGTTCGGCCACGGGCTTCATGGCCTCTTGTCTGACGTCACTTATTGCGGCCTCTCCGGCACAAGCGTTGACCGCGATTTTGGTGAACTTCCCTCTCAGCTCTTCGAGAACTGGCTTCTCAAGCCCGAGACCTTGAGCCGCTTCGCTCTGCATACTGAAACCGGCGAACCAATTCCAAAGACTCTCATTGACCGCTTGTTCGCCGCTCAGAAGTCCAATCAAGGGTTTGCAACCGCCGAATACACGGCGTCGGCACTTTTCGACCTGGAAATCCATGAGAAAGCGCCCGGCGAGGAGCCAGACGCGCTTGAATTCGAGCAAGAGCTCCGCTACCGCATAGGGATGCCGGAAGCGATATCGCTGCGGCATCGTCCGCCCCATTTTCAGCATATCTTCGCCGGCAGCGGCTATGCTGCGGGCTACTACACGTACCTTTGGGCGGAGGTAATGGAAGCCGATGCTTTCAAGGCATTCGAGGAGTCAGGCGATATTTACGACCCGGAAACGGCAAAGCGGTTGGTGAAATTCGTCTACTCCTCCGGCGGCAAGATGAAGCCGGACGAAGCTTACCGTAGCTTCCGCGGCCGGGATCCTTCGGCGGGTCCGCTTTTGGAAAAGCGCGGATTGGCCGCCGGCGCCAAGTAAGCCACGGTCCCGCGAA
This sequence comes from Rhodomicrobium sp., assembly GCA_049579205.1. Classification (GTDB taxonomy): domain Bacteria; phylum Pseudomonadota; class Alphaproteobacteria; order Rhizobiales; family Rhodomicrobiaceae; genus Rhodomicrobium. The sequence continues at coordinate 32,099 of JBAUNL010000466.1, forward strand.
GAAGGGCACGGCATTTAGAAAGGTGCAGGGGCCTGACTTATAATCGGTGTTAAGATCGCATCGCGACGCTCTTGACCAAAATAGGAGCTGCGATAGGCAGCGGCTCGATGTAATGCTTCCTCACATGAGCTGGAAGCATGGCGGTCCAGGCCGCCGGGGATATCATCACGGCAATCTGCGCGAAGCTTTGATCGAAAGCGTGTTGAGCCTGATCCGGGAAAAGGGGCCGGCAGGGTTCACCATCGCCGAGGCTGCGCGCTCGGCCGGTGTCAGCCCCGCCGCGCCCTACAGGCATTTCCGCGATCGCGACGAGCTAATGGCCGACGTGGCGCGCCTCGGCTTCGAGCGCTTCGCCAACGATCTCGAAAAGGCATGGCACGGCGGAAACCCCTCCCCGTTGGAGGCGCTGCAAAATGTTGGCCGCGCCTATCTCGCTTTTGCACGAAATGAACCCGCCTACTATGCTGCGATGTTCGAAACCAAGCTGCCGAAGGGACCCCATACAGCGCTGGACCAGTCAGCCGAACGCGCCTTCAATGTGCTGCATACCGCAGCAAAAAGGCTCCTGGAGCGGCTGCCGGAAGTAGATAGGCCACCCTCGCTGATGGTCGCTCTGCACATATGGGCGATGGCCCATGGGATCGCGTCCCTCTTCGGTAAGGCGGATAGCGAAGCTCAGATACCCATGCCGCCCGAGGAACTCTTGGAAGCCGGTGTTCTTTTGTACCTGCGGGGGCTTGGCTTGGCAGGTGGAACGTTGCCCGCGGCTTCTCGGTGAAGGTGGCGAAACCTGCTCTCGCGCCGAATGTCGCTATCCTGGTCGTGGTACAAACGGCGCCCTTGGCAGAGGGCGCCGCAGGATAGACCGGGATGGGAACCGGCTATTTCAAAGGTTGGTATGAAGGAGCGAAGTGATAGTTAAGGCCCACACGGACAGTGTGATAGACGTTCTCAACGCTGGCGGAAGCCACTCCTATGGCAGGGAAATCACCAGCGGTGGCAGATAGGTTTTCCTTACCGAGATCCATGTACTGATATTCTGCCTTCAGAGACCACGCTTGATCGAAACGATACTCAAGACCACCGCCCAAGGCATAACCAATTTCCGTCGAGGAAACGCCATTCAGAGCAACGCAGCATCCGTGAGCTATGCTGAGATTATCTTTTACACCGCCGGCAGCAATTCCTGCGGTGACGAAGAAGAGCGCCCTGTCGTAAGCGTATCCCAGCCGTCCTCGTACCGTCCCGAACCAATTGAGATCGGCACTAGCATCCACAATAGAGCCTGGAGACGAAAGCGTTGTCTTTCCGCTTACGTCCGCCGCTTGGAGATCTGCTTCGACTCCAAAAATGAAGCGGTCGCGCTGTAAATTATAGCCGATCTGGCCTCCGCCGAAACCTCCGCTTGAATCGAACGAAGCCCGGGCTGAGTCTATCGCGCCGAGAACTGAATAGTCAGTGACGCCGGCATCATTGCTACGGGCGCTCCAACCATAACCGGTGTTCACGCCGGCGTAAAAGCCGGCCCACAGCGGGGCAGGAATAAACTCATCCTTATAACCGCCAGGGCCTCCTGGTGCAGGACCATACATGTCAGCCGCATTGGCCGCGACTAAGGAAGCGATGACGCCAACAGGAACAAGAACAGAACGCCGGATCATAGGAAAACCCCCCCAACAGATTTGACAACGTGGTTGTATATCTCAACTTAAAACAATCAAAGATTGTATTAACGGCTTGCGGAGCCTTTGCCGCCAACCTGTTGCCTCGTTGCAATAGACCAGCGTCGTTAGCTCTCTCCGGTGCCTGAAGCGTCTTCTGAAAATGACAGCTCCTGGCCTTGACAGCGGATACTAGCTGCGCCAACTATGTTAATGTAACTTACATTAACATTGAGGTTACTTCTATGCACCTCGCGGAGAGGATCGACGACATCGGCAAACCGGCGTGGATCGCGCTAATGGTGGCCTCCTTCATCATATGGTGGCCGATCGGTTTGGCCACTTTGGCATTCTTACTATGGAGCGGACGCATGGGCTGTGGACACTACGGGCGGATGAGTTGGCACGAACGCCGCGAGCGTTGGCGTGAGGCGCGGGAAGAATGGCGCGCCATGCGACGGGGAAGTTGGATGCCCCCAAGCAGTGGCAATCTCGCCTTCGACGACTATCGCTCCGAAACCTTGAAGCGCCTGGAAGACGAACAAAAAGAGTTCTCGGGCTTTTTGGACCGTCTGCGCCGGGCAAAAGACAAGGCTGAGTTTGACCAGTTCATGGCCGAGAGGGGAAATCAGCCGCCAGGCGAGCCATTAAAAAGTTAAGCAAAGGGGCGCTGCCCCTTTTTTACTGCTTGGTTCCAGCGATTCAGGTGTCTCATGAGATATGTCGCAATGCTAAGCTCGGGCCGCGCCTGGGCCGTTGGCAAGACTGTGGGAGAGCAGGATCGAGAGGTGATGCTGGCCCACCTGCACGCGATGCGCAAAGGTTACGATGATGGGACCGTCCTTTTCGGCGGCCCCTTCAGATCAAGCGAAGGCGGCATCGCTTTGCTTGAAGCGGAGTCACGGCTTCATGCGAGGTCCTTCATGGATCGGGACCCGACCGTCAGCGCTGGTATCCTGGACTATGACCTCTTCGAGGTCCGGCCCTTTTTCGATGCCATCTCAGGCGATGCATGGTCCCAACAGGGATCAGGTTAATGAGATCGCGGGGCGCCTCTGAGGAGTAACTAGGCGGCGGCCTCGTCGTCCTCTTCATAAGCGTGATCGCGGGACGGATAAAATTCCTCGATGAGATAAGGGCCACCGCCTTGGTTAGGCCGCGACGAAAATAAAACGAAGCGGCTCACCTCGAAAGGCGTGCTCAAAAAGCCGCCATATCGAGCCAGATACTCTGCGACGCTGAACGGGCTTACATTACGAAGCCGGGCAATCGTAACATGCGGCACAAAGTTCCGTTTCTCCGGAGGTAGGCCGGCAATTCGGGCCGCGCGCTCATGCGCTTTTTGCAAAAGATCGAGCTGTGCGCATGGCTTCAACCCGGCCCATATTGCGCGCGGCTTATTGCCCCCAAAACTGCCTAGCCCCGATAGCTCGATATCGAAGCTGTCGAAGTCGATATTCGAAAGAGCTTCAGCGAAACTGCTTGCCTCGGCGTCTCCTATGTCGCCCGCGAAACGCATTGTGATGTGGTAATTTTCTGGGTCGATCCAGCGCGCGCCATTAAGACCGGCTCGCATAGCCGAGAGGCGCCAAACGATTTCCTGAGGCAGCTCAATTCCTGTGAAAAGTCTAGGCATGGATGACCTCCTGCGGTGAGGGGGCTTTGGAGCGAAAATAGTCCGCGCCTGCCTAGAATAGCAGGATCATAGCTTTTCGTGTTTAATTCAAGACTAAAAGCGGCAAGTGGGCGGCGTGTACCTCAGTTCAAACGGAGGGTTTTACAGGCAAGCTCCGCGAATACCAAAGGCGCTGGAGAAAAGCCGCTAGGCGCACAAGCGGCGCTGCAATGGAAAGAAATGCAAAAGGCAGATAGGCCGCCATATGCTTGAGATTCCCGAGCACCGGGACTCTTAAGAAATCAACGGCAAAGGCGTAAGCAATATAGTTCAGGGCGACCGTTCGGAAGAGCCACCAACCCATGGAACCAAGGCGTCCTTGCAGGCTGCCAATTGAGAACAGCGCAAGCAGATAAGTCCAAAAAGCCGCAATCCCAAAAAAAATGAAGACAGAAAGTGGTGGTGCGGCTCCGATATAGCTGAGCCAGGCAACAAGGCCAAGGTGGACGAGTTGCGCCGACGCAAAGGCGAGTCCGAATTCTCGGGTACGCCGTCTAAGCGGCTGAAAAACCGCTCCGAAAAGTATCGCGGCGGCTCCCCCCGCGTAAGCCGGAAGAAACAGCAAGAATGACAACCGTGCGGTTGCTTGCAACGCCATGCTGGTGCCGCGCTCTCCGGCACCGAAGGCTACAAGCACGGCAGCGGCAACGCAGAGTTGCGCGGCAAAAGCCGAAACCATCCACATAGTGGCCGAGCCGGATCTCATGCCCGGGCCGTCATGCGATGTTTTTTTCCAGCGGCCGCATGCATGTTCATTTAGGCATCTTCTTCAATTTTGGAGTCGTAAATGCTTTCTTAGCAGAATTCGCCGGCTTGGAAGAGAAGCTGCGAAAGACATTTCCGTGGGTGGAAAAGCAAGGTGCCTCATCCCAGCGGAAAACGGCAGATTTTCTGATTTTGTAGATGCGTTAGCGGCGCAGCTCCGCCCCCGTCGCCTTTTCCACCTGCGCGATGATTTTTTCCGAAACCTCCTCGATCTCGGCTTCCGTCAGCGTGCGGTCTAGCGGCATCAACGTAATCTCGATGCCGAGAGACTTCTTGCCGGCTGGCACGCCTTGACCTTCGAACACGTCGAATACGCTAACGCGCGAGATAAGGCTCTTCTCAGCACCCTCCGCCGCCCTTAAAACAGCTGCGGCTTCAATTTGCTTGTCCACCAAGAATGAGAAATCCCGCTGCACGGTTTGGAAGCTGCTAAGGGACAGCGCGCCCTTAGCGGTAGTCTTTCTGCGCAGCGCCGGAACATTCTCAATGAAGACCTCAAACACGGCGACAGGTCCGGAAATATCCATAATTTTCAAAGTCTCGGGATGAAGCTCACCAAAGTGAGCAAGAATGTTCTTTGGGCCAAGCTGCAAGGTGCCCGAACGGCCTGGATGGAACCATGCCGGAGCATTGCGCGTTGCTTGCAGCTTTTCTGGATCGAGGCCCAAAGCGGAAAGCACGGCAAGCGCGTCCGCCTTGCCGTCGAAGACACCGGCAGCCTTTGCAGTTGAGTCCCAATGCCGGCCAGCCCCTGTCAGCCGCGCAGTCCCTGTTCGAACCCCACTCGCAACATTGGTCTGAGCATCGGTACTTTCGCCGCGAAAGATCTGCCCGACTTCGAACAGCGCGGCATCCTGCAATCCTCGATTCGCATTCGCACGCGCGGCTGAGAGCAGACCCGGCAAAAGGCTCGGGCGCATGTCCGTCATTTCGCTTGAGATGGGATTTGCCAGCCGAAGATGCTCCCCTCCTCCCCCGAATTGAAGAGCCTGTGCTTCACTGATGAAAGACCAAGTGACAGCCTCAACGATACCTCGCGAAGCAAGCACGCGGCGCGCTATGAGAACCCGCTTTTGGGATGCCGTAAGCAAAGGACGCATGATACCCGGCTGCCGCGCCAGCGGCACCGCCTCGATGCGCTCGGCGCCGGATAAGCGAACTACCTCCTCGACCAGGTCCGCGGCGCCGTGAATGTCCGGCCTCCAGGACGGCGGAGTCACACTCAAACTGGGTGGCGTTCCCTCAACGGAAAAGCCAAGCTTCTTGAGCGTAGGCACAATCTCCGTATTGGAGAACTTTGCGCCAGAAATCCTTTGGACAAGCGCAGGATCAAAGCGGATGGGTGCATGTCCATCCGGTTCATAGCCGGCAACGAACACGGTACTCGCAACACCGCCACAGAATTCCAGAATGAACTTGGTCGCGAGATTAAGGCCCATGATCTCCGAATGCGGATCGATGCCCCGTTCGAAGCGGTAGCGGGCATCGGAGTTGATGCCTGTTTTCCTTCCTGTCGATGCCGTGCGGGTTGGATCGAAATATGCGCTCTCGATAAAGACGGCAGTCGTGGCTTCGGTCGTGCCAGAAAGCTCGCCACCCATGACGCCGCCAAGGCCGAGGACGTTCACGCTATCGGCGATCACGCACATGCTCTCATCGGCTTCATAGGTTTTCCCGTCGAGACCAACAAAACTTTCGCCCCTCGCGCCCAGCCGCGCCATGATTGGGCCGTTAAGCTTTGCAGCGTCATAGACGTGCAACGGCCGCGCCTGATCATAGGTAATATAATTCGTGACATCGACCGCGGCGTTGATGGGTCTGAGCCCAATGGCGCGAAGGCGGTTCTGCATCCATTCCGGGGAAGCCCGGTTGATGATGCCCCTGATGACGCGCCCCGCGAAAACCGGGCATGCACTCTCCGCGCCTTTCGGGAATTGCAGCTTGATGTCGATCGGGCAATCGAATTCGCCTGCGGCCGTGTAACTGCTGGCGGCCTTCTTGAGCTTCCCGAGCCCGGCCGCGGCAAGATCACGGGCGATCCCCCGGACGCCGAGGCAATCAGGCCTATTGGCGGTTATGGCGACTTCAAGGACTGGATCGTTCAGGCCCATCGCTTCCGCGAAGCGCTCGCCCACGTGGCTTCCCATTTCTTCAGGAAGATCGATAATGCCGGTATGCTCCGACGACAGCTCAAGCTCGCGCTCCGAGCATAGCATGCCCGCCGATTCCACGCCCCGGATGGCCGCCTTGCCGAGCGTGGTGCCGAGTCCAGGCACATGCGTTCCGGGAGCGGCAAATACTCCGATCAGCCCTTTGCGTGCATTCGGTGCGCCGCAAACCACTTGAACGGTCCCAGTGCCCGTGTCGACTTTGCAGACGCGGAGCTTGTCCGCATTGGGATGAGGATGCGCTTCCAGTATGCGCGCAATCGTAAAGTTTCTCAGCTTCTCTGCCGGGTCTTTGATAGATTCGACTTCGAGCCCGATCAGCGTGAGCTTCGAAGCGATCTCATCGAGCGAGGCCTCGGTTTGCAAATGGTCCTTGAGCCAGGAGAGAGTGAATTTCATAGGAGTGCGGCGGCGCGTTTGTGCAAGGATTGGAGGAATGCTTTGTCACGATCCCGCTGCGGAAGCAACACGCCGCGGTAAGGAATTAACCGCGCTGCTTGCGCTCGGCCTCGGCAATGGCTTCTTCGACGGCATCGAAAACCAGCAAGGTCGATGCGTGCCGCGCCTTATAGTCCCGCACGGATTCGAGGATGGCCAAGTCACTCCAACGTCCGGTTGGAGGGGAGCCCCCCTCTTTCAGCATACGGCGCATCTGAGCCCCAATTTCACGGAGTTCGGTTGCGTTGGAGCCCACGATGTTGGCCCCCATCACTGCGGCTGAAGTCTGGCCCAGAAGGCATGTCCGGACGTCTTGCGCGTAATCTGTGACGGTGCCGCCTTCCATCTTAATGTCGATCGTAATCTTCGACCCGCAAAGTTTCGAATAGGCGCTCGCCGTGGCGTCCGGATTCGAAAGGCGCCCCGTACGCGGAATGTTCGCGGAAAGTTGAAGAACCTTCTCCGTATATATGTCTTCGAAGTCGAGCATATGCCTCTTGAGCGTAAGGGAGCGGCTTACCTTGCCGGGACTAGCTGCCATCTTATATATCGCTGTGGTCTGTTGCCTGCAATCGATGAGCCGTTGACATTTTGTAAATCGCCAGACTCTATTTCCCGGTTGAAGGTCAGCGCATACGCTGCTGGACGTGGGCGGCATAGCGTCTACCGGAAGGAAAAACTCGCATGAGTACATTAGCTTCAAACCCGGCTACCTTGCTGCGCGAGCGGGACGGTGGGAATGGACTTGCGGGCGCCTTGCGGCGGCCAAGCCGCGAGGAGGCCGAGGAAGCGGTGCGCACGCTTATTGCTTGGGCCGGCGATGATCCAAGACGCGAAGGGCTTAAAGACACCCCAGGCCGCGTTACGGATGCCTATAACGAATTTTTTTCGGGCTACGAAGGCGATCCCTATGAGGTTCTTGCCCGCACCTTTGAGGAAGTTCAAGGCTATGACGACTTCGTCATGGTTCGCGACATTCGTATCGAGTCGCATTGCGAGCATCACATGTTGCCAATTCTCGGGGTTGCGCATGTTGCCTACCTCCCGCGCGACCGGGTTGTTGGGATATCCAAGCTCGCGCGCGTGGTCGACCTCTACGCAAAGCGTCTCCAGACCCAAGAAACCATGACCTCTCAGATCGTCAGCGCGATCGAGGATGTGCTGCAGCCGCATGGCGTTGCGGTTATGATCGACGCCATTCACGAATGCATGACAACGCGCGGCGTTTTAAAGCCCGGATCGACGACCATAACTATGCGCTTCACGGGCGTTTTTAAGGACGAACTGGGCTATCGCGAGCGTTTCATGCAGCTCGTGAATGGCCAGCGCATGCCGGGCCTGAAGTGAATGACCGAAAGGGAAGGAAGCGCAGTTCCTTTCCCGCCGCCTCCAAGCAGTAAGGCGGAACTCGAAGAAGGGCGCGCTTTTGCGCCAGCCTTCGATAGCGCTGGCCTTATTCCGGCAATCGTTACCGGTGTGAACGGTGCGGTTCTGATGTTCGCTCACATGAATGCCGAGGCGCTGCGATTGACGCTGGAAACGGGGGAGGCACATTTTTGGAGCAGGTCGCGGCAGTCCCTTTGGCGGAAAGGTGAAACAAGCGGAAACAGGCTTCGTGTGGAGGAGATCCGCACTGATTGCGATCAGGACGTTTTTTGGATTCGAGTCCGCCTCCTTGGCGAAGCTGTATGCCATACCGGCCGCCGCAGCTGTTTTTACCGCCGCATAAAGGCGGTTGAGGGCACGGCGGTTCTCGAATTTGTTGAGGATAGTGAACCCGCGAAGGTTGAGATCGGGTAACAAAATTCTTATTGCTGCCGTGGGATAGTCTCAGTTTATCCTGATCCACGGGCTTAGCGTCTGCTGAGCGGTTCTTCAAAACTCACCTCTTGGGCCCATGGCAAAAGCAATCATAGGACTGGCATTGGGCGGCGGCGCGGCGCGCGGACTCGCTCATATTGGCGTCATCGAAGCGCTGATCGAAGCTGGCCTGGAGCCTGAGATTATCGCCGGGACCTCAATCGGGGCCGTTGCTGGTGGCTATTATGCAGCGGGACGCCTTGACGAACTTCATGATTTCGTGCGTGGCCTAACGCTTAGGCGGCTTCTGCGATATCTGGATGTCAATCTTGCCGGTTCGAGCCTGATGACGGGCAAGCGGCTTGAAAAGACCCTTTGGACGCAGATCGGCGACACACAAATCGAAGCACTACCAAAGAGGTTCGTGGCGATTGCGACCGAGCTTGGCACCGGCCAGGAGGTTTGGCTCACAAAAGGGTCCCTCGCCGCGGCGCTGCGCGCGTCCTATGCGCTCCCTGGCATACTTAAACCAGTTCGCATTGGCGGCCGCTGGCTCATGGATGGGGCGCTCGTCAATCCGGTGCCGGTCAGCGCTGCGAGAGCCTTCGGTGCTCAATTCGTGATCGCGGTCTCGCTCAACTCTGGAAATTACATCCGCAACGCGCTTTTTCCTGTGGAAGCGGAGGCAGCCCTTGATCAGAGAGCGGAAACAAACGGGAACGAAGACAAGCCTCTCAAAAAAAACCGCTTCGCCTCGGTGAAGCGGCAGATGTTTGCGCGCCGCCGTGATGGCGCTCCGGGGATTCCCCGCGTCATGCTGGAAGCCTTCAACATCACGCAGCATCGAATTGCACGCTCGCGGCTTGCCGGCGATCCGCCAGACGCCACGATTCAGGTTCATCTCGATGGCTTCGGCCTCTTCGATTTTCACAAAGCCGAGCACGCCATAGAACAGGGGCGCGCGGCTGTGAATCGTTATCTCAGCTCGATGCAGAAAGACTCTTTTCCACCGTCATCGGGAACGGGGTCAGCAGGCGAAGCCGTCAGCCGGCCCGGCAAAAAGAGGGCTCGCTCCGTTCCCGCTTAGAAATCGGAGGCGCCTCGCCGAGAAGGAGGAGGCGGTGGCGTAAAGGAATCAGCCAGCCACGAAATACTGCCGCATCTGGGCCGCTTCAGACTCTGCAAGGGCGAGCTTGAATTTGACGACGTCTCCAATCGAGACAATTCCTGCAAGGCGGCCCTGATCGGTCACGGGCAAATGACGGAACCGGCGTGAAGTCATTTCTTCCATCAGCCAATCGATGCTGTTTTGTTCCGAGCAGGTCACCACGCTTCGGGTCATGTGCTCGCCAGCAGGCTCGTCAAGGGCGGCGGGGCCCTGCGTCGCCAAGATGCGCACGATATCCCTTTCGGAGATAATGCCGAGCACGCGATGCAGCTCATCGGCGATTACCACGGCGCCGATCCTATTGCTGGCAAGAAGGGTGACGATCTCGTTGAGGGTTACGCTGGGAAGCGCACTTACAACATTGCGGCCCTTGTCCTTCAAAATCCACGCGACAGTCATATTTTCCTCCGTGTCGAATTCGGCGCAGGTGGCTCCCTATGGAGTGCTGCGCTGGCCGCTTGTTTTATAGGTTTCGGCCCTCTTCGACTTTCCTACTATGATGCCTGCATTAAGATGTCATTGCAACAGCATCTCCAAGTACGGGGAGTAGATGGTTTTTTCCCCGGTTATGGAACGTTCAAAGGCAGCGTCTGTTATTGATTTCGACTCCGGGGTCCGGCCTCCCCTTGCCCCATGTCCCGTTCCACCGGAGCTAGTGCGAGCCGGTGCTTTTTCGAAAGCATCGGCTTGTGCTTTTGCGGGACGTGAAGCCAAATTAGGCTTATCCAAAAGCTAATCGCCCCCTTTGCAATAACGGTGCAAGCTTCGCCTTTAATATTAGCCTTGAGCAGACAAGCAGGCTCATGATGATGGGTGGCTTGCCAAAGCCCCATAGTTCATGACAGAAGCCGCCACAAAGAGCCGTGCTGGGCGCACGAATGGAGGAGCTTATGCCAGAACAACTTTCAACCGCGATAAGGCGCTTAGGTGTGCTGACCGGTGGCGGCGATGTCCCGGGTCTCAATCCGGCGATCAAGGCATTGGTCTATCGGGCCGAAACCATGGGTATCAGCGTGATCGGGCTACGGGGCGGCTGGGAGGGAATTACCTATCTGGACCGGTCCCGGGGCTGGGATGGCCTCTTGTTCAGAGAGGATCAGGGCGAGACTTGGAAGCATGGATATGTCATGCCGCTTTCGCGTCTCAATACAAGGGACATCGATAGAGAAGGCGGAACAATCCTTCAGTCTACCCGCACCAATCCGGCCAATGTGAAGGTGAGCGAGTTGCCACCGCATCTCGCTTCGCTTGGCCAAGGCCGCTCGCCGGACCAAAAGGTCGACCTGACTAACGTGGTCCTGGAAAACTTAAGTTTTCTTGAGCTTGATGGCCTCGTCGTGATCGGAGGCGACGATACGCAGAGCTTCGGGGCCAGGCTGGTGGAGCGGGGCTTTCCTGTTTGGGGAATACCCAAGACAATGGATAACGATGTCCCCGGCACCGACTACTGTTTAGGCTTCCAGACCGCGATCACCCGGGCGACTGAATTTATCGGGCGCATCCGCTCGACAGCGGCGTCGCATCGCCAAACGGTTCTCTTCCGGCTTTTCGGGCGCAACGCCGGTTTCACCGCGCTTGAGACGGCCATTGCGGCTTGGGCGGATCGGGTCTTAATTCCAGAGGTGCCAGCCAACATAGACCGTCTCGCTGAATTGGTGGCATCAGACCGGCAGAATCCTGAAAGCCATTCCATCGTCGTGCTTTCCGAAGGTGCAAATTTTGGAATGCCGGTTCCTGAGGAAGGGCCGGCGGATGCTTACGGTCATCGCAAGAAAATCAACATTGCCGACTTTCTCGCCAATGAGCTCGGCGCGCGCCTGCCAAATGTCCGGTTTTTGCCCTTAGACCTTACCTACATTCTCCGCGCAGGGGAGCCGGTTGTGCATGATAAATCCATGGCGATCTTCTACGCCAATCTCGTCATGAGCCAGATCGAGGCAAAAAGACATGGCGTCATGGCCGCCCACCGGAACGGTGAATTCATCGTCACCGATATTCCTGGCAAGAATTATCCGGCGCGCCGCGTCGATCCCGCAGACTACCATTCCACCCGGTATCGCCCCAATTTCGAGCGCGTCAATGGGCCTTACCGCCCACAATTGGAGTCGAAGAAGGGTTGAGCGGGCTTGGGTGGGGCAGCTTCCTGCCCCTCAGCAGAAAATAGGTTATTTTCGGAGATACGGCCGAGCGCTCTCCTTCAAGGGATCAGCTGCAGGGCGGCCGCACGCTCGTAATATTCGCTCCCGCGTATCAATTCCTGATGCGTGCCAAAAGCCTTGACGCTCCCCCCCTCGATGAGTGCGATCTTGCCCGCCTGCCGGATAGTCGAGATACGGTGCGCGATGACGAGAATGGTCTTCTTCCCAGCCTGCGAATGCATATAGCTGCGGATGAGCTCCTCGTTATCCGCATCCAGCGCCGACGTTACTTCGTCGAAAAGAAGAATGGGTGCGTCCTTAATGATTGCCCTAGCGATGTTGAGCCGCTGTGCCTGACCGCCGGATATCAGTGATCCAAGCTCTCCAGCGAACGCATCATAGCCATTGGGGAGGCCTTCGATATACGCGCTGAGGCCGACTGCCTTGCAGGCCGCGTCAATTTTCTCTTGCGGTATGCCAGGGCGTTTCAAGGTGAGGTTATCGCGGATAGTTCCGCTGAAAATGAAATTAGACTGCCCGACATAGGCGATCATGTCGCGCAACGCCGTTGTTGGGATGGTGTCAATCGGTTTCCCGTCTATCAGTATCTGTCCGGACCGGACGCGGTGAAACTGCAAGAGGAGCGAGAAAAGCGTCGATTTCCCGGCTCCGGAAGGACCGGCGAGAGCGACCATCTCACCGGGCTTAATGTCCAGGGAGAAGTTCCGAAGGACGTCGGCGTCCCCGCCATAGCCGAAGCAAACATCCTTGACCGTTATCGCTAATCCGGCTTGGTTGGGCGCTACCAGCGGAAACTCGGTCACGCGGTTTGTTTCCTGGTCCGGATCGTGATCGTCCAGCAGCTCATGCACCATCCCTATTCCCACAAGGGCTGATCGGAGTGAAACCCGAAGCGTGCTGAGACGGCGCGCAGGATCAAGAGCGAGTAAAAGGGCGGTTATAAAAGAAAGGAAGGTGCCCGGGTCGTAGTGGCCGTAAACCGAGCGGTAGCCCGCGTAAAGAATTGTGAGACCTATGCCAACACCACCGATTGTGTCGATGATGGGTACAGGGGCCGCCTGAAGCGCCGATACCTTGTTGGAACGGGTCCTGATGCTTCTAATAACGGAATCAACTTCTGTCTTGATGATAGGCTCAAGATTGTATGATTTGATGACTTTTATACCCTGTACGACTTCGCGGACATGTTTGTTGAGCTGCGCGACAGAAAGCATCTCCTGCTTCATAAGCTCTTTGATCCGCTTCAGCAGTGATGTGATCCCTAGAAATACTAATGGCACCGCAAGCAGGGAGATGAGCGTTAGTGTCAAGTCTTGCGCGACCATCACGAAGAGCAACGAAACAACCGTCGCCCCGTCCCTGGCCCCGTTCAAAATGACTTGATTGAGGATCGATCCAAACGACGAAGCGCCCATGTTCACGCGCATCGTCAAATCGTCGGAGGAGTAGCGCTCGAAATAACGAACTTTTTGCGCGAGGATATGCGAAAAAATCTTTTCCTGCGTCCGGGCGACGAGATCATTTGAGATACGCGCCGACATCACGGCTTGCCAATACGATGCTACACCTTTGGCAATAAAAAGCCCGACTATGCCAATGAAGAGCGGGATCAGGAATTCACCCTGCTTCTTCACAAAAAAGTCGTTGACGACATCCTTCACAAGCCATGCCGCAGCGGCGGTCGCTGAAGAGGATATACCAACTAGAATGAGTATAGCAGCGTATTTATATTTATAGATCGGGAAGTAGGACTTGAAGGTAGAGAAGAATAAGCGAAAATCGCCGTCTCCGAATAATGAAAAAAGGCGGGGAAGCTTGAGCTTAAGCGTTCTCATTCATAGATCTCTTGTGCCGGGCTCGCGCCGTGAACCGTCAACGGGGCGGGATAGAATTAAAGAATGGAGCGGTCAAGGCAATTCACTAAATACTCTTTAAAGCATTCGGAAGCTGCAGACCTTGCCCCTAAGCTTTATCCAGAGAGCCCTTCCCTTGCGTGGCAGCGAGCTTTAGGTTGAACAGCGGAGCGATTTTCGGACGCTCTTTAAGACCACGGTACGAGAATGACAAAAATAGATGAGTCACTGCCCTTCAAGCCGGTGCGCATTGCGGTGCTAACAGTTTCAGATACGCGCACGCAAAAAGAGGATAAGTCCGGTGCACTCCTGGCCGAGATGCTTCAAGCCGACGGCCACGAGCTGGCTGCGCGCGCCATCGTGAAGGATGACGTGCCGCTGATTCAGAGTCAGATCAAAGCCTGGATCGCCGATCCTGCCATCGACGCCGTGATTACCACGGGCGGCACGGGCTTGACCGGGCGCGATGTGACGCCGGAAGCGGTACGGCCACTCTTCGAGAAGGAGATCGATGGCTTTTCAGTGCTCATGCACATGCTGAGCTACAACAAGGTCGGGACTTCCACGATCCAGTCGCGTTCGCTGGCGGGTGTCACGCGCGGAACGTACATCTTCTGCGTGCCCGGATCGCCCGGCGCTTGCAAGGACGCCTGGACCCTTATTCTCCGCTTCCAGCTCGACTTCAGGCACAGGCCTTGCAACATGGTGGAGATCATGCCGCGTCTTATGGAAAATGTAAGCTGAGGCCGGCCCCAAGGAAGGTGGCAGGACCGGCCTCCTGAAAGCTACCTATAAGCTATTTATAATAGCCGACGCCGCAAATGTGCTCTCCCACCCTAGCGACAAACGACTCCTTCGGAACAGGGTTGGTGGTGCCGGGCTTCGGAAAATTGTAGGCCACAGTAATGATGGATCCCTCGGGAGCTGCATTGGCCGCATCGAAAATTTTCTGACCAAGCGGTGAACCGTCCTTCTCCTTCAGTGCCCTTGTGTCCGTGCCCATAAGCGCCTTGTTAACGTGCGCATCGAAAAGGCCGGTCTTTGCGTTGAAGCAAAACACGTACAGATCGCGATCTCTAAACCCCCCGCTCGGTTCATTGAATTTCGCTATGGCGGCGGTGGGATTGGCCTTGAGTTCGCTAACGGCCTTTTCTTCCATGGCTTTGGCTTCGGCCGCGGTGCCGAATTGTTGCGCTGAGCTTGAACCTGCCGTGATTGCCAAGGCTAATGCCGATAATATTGCAGCGGCAAATATGCGTCGCATTGGTCTCCTCCGATTTGGATGCTGCCCTTCTATGAGGGCCACAGCTACGTTACACCTGCGCGGAGACGATAACCACTGCTCTCAACGTCTAAGTGCATGGCTCTGGATAAGCGGCTGGCGAAATTTCTCCCACTGTTTCACTACGCTTTCCTCGTTAGAAGTGGAAATTTGTTCTTGGAATGTTCTCATCGTTGGGCTATTTTCAGGTTATGGCTTGGAAAGAGGCTCGACGCGGAAGCGAGGGTGAACAGGTAAGCGCTGACCAGCGGCGCGGGCGCGGCGCAGTCTCGAATGCAACGGGCCGTTTCGAGCCGGAGCGGCGAGAGAGCTTCGACGATGGCTGGGAGGGTCTTGAATGCCTGGAGCCATTCAAGACCGAGGTTCGCGAGGAGGTGGCGAAAGCAATTATCGCCTGGAATGATTCTCCCGACCTCGGCTTCGACAGATCGATCAACCCGTATCGCGGCTGTGAACACGGATGCATCTATTGCTATGCGCGTCCTAGCCACGCCTATTGGGGCTATTCGGCCGGGCTTGATTTCGAGACAAAGCTCACGGCCAAGGTGAACGCCGCCGAAGCGCTGGAAAAGGAGCTCTCGAAGCCGAACTATGTTCCCGCCACCATCGTGGTTGGGAGCAACACCGACGCCTATCAGCCGAGCGAAAGGGAGCGCAAGATCACGCGCAGCGTGTTGGAGGTCCTGGACCGCTTCAGTCACCCTGTCGCTATCATAACCAAATCGGCCTTGGTCGTAAGGGACCTCGATATTCTTTCGAGACTTGCGAGCCGGGGCCTTGTCAAAGTTGCCGTCTCTGTAACCACTCTTGATCGCCGGCTCGCGCGCACGATGGAGCCGCGTGCGTCTACGCCGGAAAAGCGCATTGAAGCCATCCGTCAGCTTTCAACTGCCCACGTGCCTGCCGCCGTGATGGCTGCGCCGATGATCCCGGCGCTGAACGACCATGAATTAGAACGCATCCTGGAGGCTGCCGCCGCTGCTGGAGCCTTGGAGGCGGCTTATGTTCTTCTGCGCTTACCGTTGGAAATAAGCCCGCTTTTCCAGGAATGGCTCCGGGCAGAGTTCCCCTCGCGTGCCGCACGCGTAATGTCGCTTGTGCGGTCCACCCGCGGGGGCAAGGATTATGTTTCGCGTTTTGGCGAGAGGCAACGGGGAACGGGGCCTTACGCGGCGCAGATTGCGGACCGGTTCAAGGCCGCTCTGAATAGATATGGCCTCAATAAGCGGCAGCTGACATTACGAACCGATCTATTCAGAAAGCAGGGCAACCAGCTGAGCCTCTTCTAGCTGTCTGAACGCCATCTTGAGCGTGGAAAAAAGCCCAGCAGCAACATCTTAGTCCTTGATCTGAAGTGCCCGGCAGTTCAAGAACGGGACCATGCCGCCCGCCTCAAGAGCCTCGAAGCCGACACGCCGCCCCGATTTGGCGCTTCAGCGCAAATATGGCGGACAGATCGCTGGTGTCGATGAGGCTGGCAGGGGTCCGTGGGCAGGACCCGTCGTTGCTGCAGCAGTGATTTTCATCGGTAAGCCCCCGAAAGGCATCAACGACTCGAAGCAACTTACGCCGGAAGTCCGTGAAGCTCTATTCCCGAAGATAATGGCCGTGGCCCATGTAGGGGTCGGCATTTCAGATGTCGAGACGATCGACGGCATCAACATCTATCATGCGACGCATGCTGCGATGTGCCTGGCCATTCAGAACCTCGCATGCGCCCCCTCGGCGGTGCTTGTGGACGGCAATCGCTACCCAAAACTCGATATGCCCGCCGAAGCGCTTGTAGGAGGGGACGGGCTTTCCCTTTCGATCGCCGCCGCGTCCATCATCGCCAAGGTCACACGCGACCGCATGATGCGAGAGCTAGCCCCAGAACATCCACAATACGCCTGGGAAAGGAACAAGGGCTACGGAACACAAGAACATGCGGCAGCCCTAAAGCAGCACGGAACAACCTGCCACCACCGTCAAAGCTTCCGTCCGGTATGGGAGCGGACCATTCAAGAGATTTTGGCATAAAACCAAAGTATCCTGCCTTAGACGCCTTTTTTGTTTGCAACCTCGCCGCTATGTTTACGCGATAAGCTTTTTGAAGAGCGACCGCGTTTCCGGTCCTGCTTTGTTGTGCGAAAGTGATGCGGGGACCTTCATGCGTAATTCTATCGCTTGGATGTTAACTTGGGCCGCAACTGCGGGTCTCATTTGCCAAGCGCCTCGCGCGGCCTTCGCCCAGCAGACGCCAGTCGTAACAATCGACGAATGCCGCAACCTCAGCGACACCGATGTACGTGACCGCATCCGCGATCTCGCGGCCACGAACCTGAAGCCGGAACTGACTTCCATCGATTATCAAGCGCTGGTGAACCTTTATTGGCAGAAGGCCGACGTCAACGCGCGCATCGACCGGGAAGTCGACGCTGCAATAGCAGCGGTGAGAGCGGATTCGAGCTGGCTTGATCGCGCCTATTCCACAGTCAGCAAATCTTCCGCGAGCCGTTATGCGACCGCGGTCGCCGACCGGACGTACAACTCGGAAGGGTTCAAGTCAGCACTTGAGGAGATGGCAACAGGGGTTGCGAAGGACGCTGGCGCACAGATCGAAAAAGCAACCTCGAAAGTCTCAAATCCCATCATAGCTTGCGTGCAGACGGCATTGCAGTCGCGATATGGCGGAGCCGTTGCGCAAGTATTCGCTCAGGAAAGCCAGAAAAACCTGGAAACGAATGCGGGGCAGCCCGCGGTAAAAATCCAGACCAGCGATCTCCTTCTGAACAACGCGGCGTCGATCTCCGGAATTGTCCTGATCGTCACCCGGAACGTGATTGCCGGCATAGTCGAGACCATTGGCACCCGGATTGCCGGGGTGGTTGCAAGCAGAATCATATCATCGGTTGCCGGGCTCGTCGGGCTCGCATTGATCGCCAAAGACATTTACGAGGCTGGCGAGGGGGTATTCCCTATCATCGCCGACCGTATGAAGTCCGACGAAACGAAGACGCTGATCAAGCAAGAGACCGCCAAAACGATTCAAGCGGATATTACCCAGCAGGCGGGTACAATTGCTCAGGAAACGGCCGAAAGGATCTATTCCGTCTGGCTTGACTTCAAGCAAAAGTACAATCGCCTGCTTCTGCTCGCAGAAAAAAGCCCGGCCTTTGCGGAATTTCTGAAAGACAGGCGGCTGGACCAGCTCAGCAAGCTTGGCCAGATTGTCGATATTCTCTATGGCAGCGAGGGGGAGCAACGCGTTCTTGAGCGCGTTTCTGACGGATCGCTGAACAAGGCGCTTCTCGATCTGTCCGATCCCGGTCTCGTGATCGCCACTGAGCAGAAATCCGTCGACAAGGCGCTGCAATGGTCTGCGGTTGCCGGCCGCGATCTGCCTCGCGTCGTGGATCTTGGGATATACAAATGGCTCTCCCCCAACGATCTTACCCACGAAAACCTAGAGAAGATCCTATCCCTCAACGACAAGATAGCCGTATCCCGCATCGCCAGTCTCGACCCCGCCCAGCGCAATGTGATCCTGGCGCTTGCGGGCGATCAAATGAGGGATTTCTCCCGGCGGCTTAACGACAAGGAGCTTGCCGCATTTGCCGATTACCAGCGCCGGCTCGAGCCCAGCGCAGCCCGGCGCTTGCTGCGTTCAGTCAGCGAGAACCCCACAGTCATGGCCGAACTATCCGGGGAAGGCTTGCGCCACGCAATTGTCGATAGCCGCGATCAGCTCTCCGCCCTGAACATGATCCTCCATGATGACGCCGGCCTCATCAGCTATGGCCGCATTTTCAAGGATGCCGAGCAAGTCCGCGGCGGAAATGTCGCCTATCGCGTCTTCTGGGAGCGCTATTGGCCGTCGGTTCTCATAGCCGGGTTTGTGCTGCTCCTCTTATTGTCATGGCTTCGGAGGCTATTGTTCGGGCGGCCGCGCTATGTAATCAAGCAGGAAGGAAAGCGCTCGTCCTGACGGGGAGATGCCAATGCAGCTATATACGGTCGAGAGCCTTTCGGGACGGCGGGTCAAGGAAGGCGAGGTGCTTCATGCGAACACCGTTCTTGCGGCCAATCTGCTGCGCGATATCCGCGAAGCCATCACCAATGTCATCGGAGGCAACATGCGCCGCTACGAGCGCGTTCTGGATCGCATTACCTCGGAGGCACTTGACATCCTGAAGCAGAAAGCCGCCGCGAAGGGATATGACGGGGTACTCGGCGTGCGCATTTCCAATCCCTTCATGATCCAGGGCAGCGCCGCCATCACCGTCTACGGCACCGGCTTCAACTTCATTCAGGACGAGCGTTAGGTAGGCCAAATCCAGGAGGAAACATGAAGCTGGGTAAGGATATAGCCGCGATCGTAACGGGCGGTGCTTCGGGTCTTGGAGCGGCGACGGCAACGGAGCTCGCGAGCGCAGGCTGCCGAGTGGCTATCTTCGACGTGAACAGGGATGAGGGTGAGCCACTCGCAAGCAAGCTGGGCGCAATCTTCTGCTATTGCGATGTCACCAGCGATGCTGCGGTCTCGGAAGCGATAGAAGCAGCGCGCGGGGCAAATGGCCCCGAACGAATTTTGGTGAACTGCGCTGGCATCGCGATCGCCCAAAAAACGGTAAGCCGCGACAGGGCCACCGGAGCCGTGAAGGCACATTCCGTACCCTCGTTCGAGAAAGTGATTCAGGTCAATCTTGTGGGCACCTTTCGCATGATTACTGAAGCGGCGTCCTCCATGGTCACGCTCAGCCCCATCACTGCGGACGGCGAAAGAGGTGTGATCGTCTGCACGGCATCCGTCGCCGCGGAGGACGGCCAAATCGGCCAGGTTGCCTACGCCGCTTCCAAGGGCGGCGTCGCGGCCATGATACTGCCAATCGCTCGCGATCTCGCCCGAGATGGCATTCGCGTCAACACCATTCTCCCCGGCCTTTTCAATACGCCTATGTTTGCCGGTCTACCGGACGAGGCACGTCGCGCTCTCGAAGCCACGGTTCCCTTCCCCTCGCGGCTTGGCGACCCGTCCGAATACGCCGCGCTCGTCCGCCATATCTGCGAAAACAGCATGCTGAACGGCGCCCAGATCAGGCTCGACGGCAGCTTGCGGATGGCGCCTCGCTAACGAAATTAGTCTTATCAAATCGCCGCTGCGGCCCCGAGGAGAAACGCAATCTCGAAGCATTGCTCGGCGGCCCCGAGAACATCCCCCGTGTAACCGCCAAGAAGGCGGCGAGCGAGGATCGCAAGCAGCACCGCAGCGATTCCTCCTGTGAGGAGAGCAGCTAGCGCCATGGACCACGGGAGGAGGAGGTTCGGAAGTATGGCGATGCCGGCGGCGACAAAGACATCGGCCGTAGTCACACCGCTGCCGAAAGGTTTGATTTTCGCGGCAGCAAGCCCCCCCGCATAAGGGAGTGCGGAGATCACGGCCACGGTGGTAAACCGTCCGCCGGCGTGTGCGGCAATGATGGCTCCAAGCCCCGCCGGGATAGGAAGCGCCGCGAGCGCAAACACCTTGATCGCAATGCCTATGCCGAGCGCCAGCGCGCCGTAAGCACCGATCCGGCTGTCCTTCATAATCGCGAGCCGGGCTTCTGTGGTGGCTCCGCCGAGAGCATCGAAAAAGTCCGCCAACCCGTCCTCGTGCAAGCCGCCTGTTAAGGCGATACCAGCCGCGACAGCCAACAGAGCCGGCAGAGGTTCGCTCCAAAGTGCCGAACAAATCCAAAGTACGGCGGCGCAAAGGGCTCCCGCACACACTCCGGCAAGCGGGAAATATTTAACGCTACGCTCTAGCCATGCGGCCGAGAATCCATCTCGCGAAGGCAGAGGCAGCCGAGTCAGAACTTGAAGCGCGGCGAGAAAGTAAGTGAATTCAGAACGGATTGCTTGCATCAGCTTGGGTGTGCGCCCGGCAGATCGGCCATGGAGGTAAGAAGACCCTCAGCCATGCGGATGAGCGGGATCGCTAACGCCGCGCCCGTACCTTCGCCAAGGCGCATGCCAAGATCGAGAAGCGGTTTGGCTTCGAGCCACTCCAAAATCGCGGCGTGCCCGCTTTCGGGGGAGAGATGGCCGAAGAGAAGGTATTCGCGCAATGCTGGCTGCATGGAAACGGCGGCGCAAGCGGCTGCCGTCGCAATAAAGCCATCCACAATCGCGATTTGGCTAAGCCGCGCTGCAGTGAGCATCGCGCCCGCCAGCATCACCGCTTCGAACCCGCCGAACTCGCGCAGCGCGTCGTGCCCGCCGCGGACAGGCGCGCGTTGATGGGCACGCGCGAGAATGTCGCGCTTGTGATCGAGGCCACCTGGAGGCACGCCTGCCCCATTCCCAACCAAGGCCTCAAGCGGCAATCCTGTGACGGCGTGCGCAACGATTGCGGCTGCGCTCGAATTGCCGATACCAATTTCGCCGAATGCGAGAATTCCAAATCCCCGCTCCTTGAGATCGGCGGCAACGGAGGAACCCGCCTCGAACGCTTGCTCAAACTCGCGCTCCGTCATCGCGGGCTCTAGCAGGAAGTTCCGGGTTCCGGACCGGATGCGCTTGTCAATGAAGCCGGCCTGTGGCGCAAGCGGAGTGTTAAGTCCCGCGTCGATTAGGAAGACATCCGCACCGGCGGCTTGCGCTGCGATGTTGGCCCCGGCCCGCCCCTCAAGGATCATCTGAGCGACAAGAGCGGACACCTCGGAGGGATAGGCCGTCACCCCCTCCGCCACTATTCGGTGATCACCTGCAAACAACACAAGCGCCGCGCGTCCCAGGTCCGGCTTCAGCGACTGCGTTACGAGCCCAATATGAAGAGCAAGCGCCTCGATCCGGCCGAGGGAGCCGAGCGGCTTTGCCTTGGCGTCAATTGCCGCACGCAGGCGCGTTTCAAGCTCGCGGTTCAGCGCTACAAGGGGCATCAAAGCTGTGGCATTATCCATTGCAGAAATAGCCGGAGATTAAGCGATGAGCGGACAACACCACACCGTCAGCGACCCGGTCAATGCGCGAATTTTCCCGAAGCCGCCAGTTGTAGCCCTCATTTTCATCGGGGCCGCCTTTGCGCTTGAGTATATTTGGCCATTGCGGAACAGCGGTGCTGGAGTTCCAGCGGAGAGCCGCATCGGTGGCGGTGTTATCATGGCCTGCGCCGTTGCCATCGCACTTTTGGCCGCGCGGGAAATGACGCGGGCAAATACCACGTACATGCCAGGAGAAAAGGCGTCAGCGCTTGTGCAAACGGGCGTTTACAAGCGTACCAGAAACCCGATGTATCTGAGCATGACACTCTTCACGCTTGGTCTTGGCATCGCAACCGCAAATCTTTGGATGATCGTGTTCGCGCCTCTTCTGCTTCTGTATTTTCAGGAGCGAGTGGTGAAGCGGGAGGAAGCCTATCTCGCTGCGCGCTTCGGCGAAGATTACCGAGCCTTCCAGCGCAAGGTCCGCCGCTGGATTTGATCCGGTCAGGCGATAGACCCTCCATCGTTGTATAAACAACCGCTTGGGCGGCTTCCGCATGCACAAACTTCATTCAGACGGAATTAAATCGCCATCCCGGACGTTTTGGACTCAATCTGTTCGTGTGTGGGTTCAGTCTTATGGTCGTATCGTGGCGTGATATTCTTGAGAAGGCGGCAGCCAATCCCTCAGGCGAGCCAATCAAAGGTCCCGCGCGAGGCCTGAAAAACGCCCTCGGTGGCGGGTACGGGTCGCCCTGGGCAGCCCCGCGCGCGGATGACGCGAGCAGCCGCGATGCTCTCGCACGGGAACTGCAGAGAGTGAGCGGGATCCATTCACGACCGCAAAGGGAAGCTTCGCGCGCCGCAGCCAGCTTGGCTAGGCGGAACATCGCCTATGTCGTCGCGCCGCCAGCTCCAGAATTAGAACCTCGGGCCACCCCGCTGGTGAGGGCGAATTCCTGGCGGAATGTCGTCGCCGTGCTTTTTTCTTTCGCCGTCATCGGGTCGACGGCGCAGGCTTTTTTTCATCGCGGGAATGGAAGTGTTCGCGATATAAGCGAGCTGGCAGCAGAGCCCGATTTTCCGAATGTACGCACCGCTGCGAGTTCGGCCGGCTTGGCGGTGGCAGAGTGGCGGCCGGAGGCGGAACCCTCCTTTGAATTCAAGAGCGAGCCGCGCGGACAAAAGCCGCTCCGCAACCCCACCGTCCCGAGCATGCAGCATGGCTTGGACAGCACATCCGATGGCGAAGCGCAGTCCCCACTGGCACCTGCAGCTAAGCCGCTCTTGGCCGGGCTGAATCAAGTAACCGAA
>JBAUNL010000467.1:0-2646 GCA_049579205.1 Rhodomicrobium sp.
GGCGGGCTGATTGTGGGATTCTTATTGTTCGAGCCGCTGGGGCTAGCGAAGATCTGGGATAACATACGGAATTACTTCCTGGTCTGGCCATTCCGCCATGCCAGCCACTCATAATGGGTCCAAAAAAACAGGTAGGTTTACCAGCAACAAAGAGAATAGGGAGAAGCGTATGAGAGGATTTGCAAGCAATGCCGCCTTGGCGGCTCTGCTCTTATCAGGAGCCGCAGCGGACGCGCAGACAAAACCGATCAAGGTTGGCGCCGCGCTCGATTTTACGAAGGTCTACACCTTTCTCACCGCGGAATATAGTCCCGGCCAGCGAGACTATGTCTCGCTCCTCAATGCGCGCGGCGGAATTAAAGGAACGCCTGTCGAACTCGAAACTGTGGATACGGGGAACGAACCGCAACGCGGCATCGAAGCCTATGAGCGTTTCAAGAACGAGGGCGCGGTTCTCACCGATTTTCTGTCGACGCCCGTTTCGCGCGCTATCGTGCCGCGGGCGCTGGCCGACGGCATGAACGTGATCACGGCATTCCATGGCCGCTCCGACGCCGCCGACGGCGTGGTTTTCCCGACGATCTTTCCCATGACGCCCGCCTATTGGTCGCAAGCGACTGCGATTGTGAAGTATATCGGCGATAAGGAAGGCAATAACCTCAAGGGCAAAAAGATCGTCCTCGTGCATATAGACAGCCCCTTCGGCAAGGAGCCGATTCCTGTCTTCCAGAAGCTTGCGGAACAGCTGGGATATACGTTCTCCGACGTTGGCTATCCTTCGCCTGGCAATGAACAATCGGCGCAATGGACGCAAGTGCGGCGCGACCGGCCGGATTGGGTCGTGCTGTGGGGCGCGGGAGGCGGGCAGCCCAACTCGGTACGCGAGGCGCTAAGAAACGGCATATCGCCAGACAAAATCGTATCGGTTATCTGGCTCGCTGAGACCGACATGGGCATCGTTGGGGCGGAGCAAGCCAAGGGGATTTCCCGTTTCGAAGGAGTCGCATCCGGCAAGGACGTGCCGGTGATCAAGGCGATCGAGACCGAAGTCATTGCGAAGGGCAAGGGTGCAGGCGATGCCGCCAAGGTTGGCAGCAGCTATTACAATATCGGGGTCGCGACCATGGCCTTGTTTGGCGAAGGCGCCCGGCTCGCGCTTGAGAAGGAAGGCGCGCCATTGACGCCAGCCAAATTGAAAAAAGGCCTCGAAAGCATCAAAGGCTTCACTGCGGATGGGCTTCTGCCGCCCGTGACGATCACACCGGAGGACCATCAGGGAGGCGGGCAGGGCCGAATTGCCACTTGGGACGGCAAGGCCTGGAAGCCTGACTCGGGCTGGTACGCGGCTTATCAGGATGTCGTGTGGGAGCTCGTGAAGAAGACGGCTGCTGATTTCAAGGCCTCCGGCAAATAGCCAAGACACATGCTAGTCCTCAACAATGTCGAGGCGGTCTATGACAAGGTGTTCCTTGCCATCAAGGGCGTCTCGATCGAGGTGGAGGATGGCGGCATGGTCGCGCTTCTCGGCTCCAATGGGGCAGGGAAGAGCACGGCGCTAAAGGCTATCAGTGGCCTTTTGGCCCCTGAGCGCGGGGAGATTACACGCGGAAGTGTGCAGTGGAACGGACGCGAAATTTCGCGCCTTCCCGCCCCTGAGCGCGTCCGGCTTGGCATCGCCCATGTTCTCGAAGGCCGCCGCGTGTTCGAGCATCTGACCGCGGACGAGAATCTGACGGCAGCGACTTCAATGCATGGCAGCGCTGCAAAAATCGCCGCCCTGAAAGAGAAAGTGTTCGGCTATTTTCCCCGTCTCTATGAGCGCCGGCGGGCCAAGGCGGGCTATCTTTCAGGCGGCGAGCAGCAAATGCTTGCAATCGGGCGGGCACTAATGACGGAGCCTAAACTTGTGCTTTTTGACGAGCCGAGCCTTGGGCTTGCCCCATCACTTGTGGACGAGATCTTCGCGATCATCGCGCAACTGAACCGCGACGGGGTCGGCGTGCTGATCGTCGAACAGAACGCCGCCGCGACCCTTGATACCGTTAAGCGAGCCTACCTGATCGAAAATGGGCGGATCGTAATGAGCGGCACGGCCGAGGAGTTAAAGCAGAACCCAGACATCCAGGCGTTCTATCTGGGTGGCGCGGGGATAAAGGACTACACGCAAGTAAAACACTATCGGCGCCGGAAGCGTTGGCTCTCCTGATTCCACCGCAAGCTTGAGGGCTTCTTATTTTCCGAACCGTGCCCTTTCGAGATGGCAGAGCCGCGACTAAGTGAGGGAAGCTTAGGCAAGCGCATCAAAAGAGGGGATCAAGGATGGAAAAGAAGCATCAACTGAACCTCACCTATCTTTTGATCGCATTCCTCTTGCTATTGGTGTTCCAGTCCTTTTGGTCCGGCTATTCGCAGACCGAGACCATCCCCTACAGCCAGTTTCAAGAGCTGCTGAAGAACAAACAGATCGAGAAGGTGGTGGTTGGGCCGTCGCAAATCGAAGGTCAATTTAAAACTCCCCCAAACGGAAAGAAATACTTTACCACCACGCGGGTCGACCCGGCGGTCGCTGACGAGTTGGAAAAATATGGCGTCACTTTTACAGGAAGCACCGGCCATAGTCTCCTCACCGACATTCTCTCCTGGGTT
>JBAUNL010000468.1:0-3436 GCA_049579205.1 Rhodomicrobium sp.
ATATGGTTTCTTTGCAAGACTTTCAGCCGCTGAAGCCGGGGGAGCAGAAGCTTTTGGCCGATGCGCTAGAGGGCACGCAGTCCTCGCTTGGACAGGTGCGGCCCGAAGCGCCCGCGGAAGGCAATGAGGTCAGGGCGGATTTCTTTCGCTTCCTCGCGCTCGGTGGAAATCCGGCTTCCCCCGTGCACGAGAGCGGATTGCGCATTCAGGGCGCTTACATTGATGGGGCCGTTAATCTGACCGGCGCAAGAGCTGTAAGGCCGGTCTGGATCCAGCAATGTACGATCAACGGTGATTTCAGCATCTCCGACGCGGAAACAAAGGTTATTTGCCTCGATGGAAGCTCCGTCCATTCGATCCGGGGAGATGGTGTCAAGGTCGATGGAAGCCTCCTGCTGCGGCGCACGCAGATCGGAGGCTCTCTCCAGCTTTTCAGCGCTGAAATTACTGGTAGCTTTTCATGCACCGGATGCACCATCGAAGGCAGGCGCTGGCGCTCTCAAAGGCTAGCCGCCGACCTCGCAACCATAACAGTAGGCGGAAATGTCGAGCTTCGCAGTGGCTTTGTAGCCAACGGCCTCATCCTCCTCGACGATTCCGAAATTGGGGGCACTTTCGACTGCTCCGAAGGCAAGTTTTACGCCGGCTTTGACAAAGAACGCTATGTCCAGGCGCGCCGCTGGGATAACGCCGTCCGGGCCCTGAAATGTCATCGCTTGCATCTCAAGGGAAGCCTCTACTTGAGGGACTGCGCGTGCGAAGGTGAGCTTTCATTTTCAGGAGCCCAAATCGGAGGCGATATTGACTGCCGCCACGGGCAATTCCGGCATAACGGAAATGGCGATGCGACGGCGCTCCGCTTCACCCGTGCCGACGCCGGCGGCAACATCTACCTTTCGGAAGGCTTCGACGCCGATGGCAAGGTGCAGCTCAATGGCGTGCGCCTGCGAGGAAATATGGATTGCCGCGGCGGCACCTTTTCTGTGCCGAAGGGCCTGAAGTCGTATGACTTGGCCGCGCCCTCAGCAGCGATTTCGGAGGATGCCATATCCCTGGTAAATGCCAGGGTCGATGGCGCTCTCATCCTGGCGCCGATCGAGCGCAAGGAAGAACCCGCCGCGGCCATTCACGGTTCTCTCGATCTCAAAAGCGCGCACATTCGCGTTGTTGTAGACAATCCCGATGCCTGGCCCCAGGACACCCGCAAAAATGGCCTTCGGAATGTCATCCACTTGGATGGGTTCACCTACGAGCGCTTTGCAGGGAATGCTCCAGTCGACGCTACAACCCGCAGATCCTGGCTGAAGCGCCAGCCCCACGAACATATGGGCCGGGATTTCAGGCCCCAGCCTTTTGAGCAGCTGATTAAAGTGCTTAGGGAAATGGGGCATCCTGAAGAGGCAAGGCAACTCGCAATCGAGCGGCAAGGATTTCTCATTCGCCGGCGCCTGGCTAGATGGCGATCGGGTCTACGGGGTGCGCTCGACGCTTTCGGGGCGCTGATCTGGGCCTTCGTGGCCGGGCTGCTGATCGGGCATGGCTACCGGCCTTTGAGGGTTCTTTTCATCATGGCCGGTGTGGGCCTTGCTTGCGGTTATTATTTCAAGCTTGCGGCGGAACAGGGTGTGTTCGCGCCCCGCGATTCGCAGGTTTTTCTGCATGAAGGGTTCAAGGATTGCAGGCCGGAGGCAGGCGGCAATTGGACGGTTTGCACGAAGCTGGTAGGTGCCAGGTTCGCCGAATACCCCGAGTTCAATCCCTGGGTCTATTCCTTCAACGTTCTCCTTCCGGTCGTCGATTTGCAGCAGGAAAAAAGCTGGGTGCCGATGCAGAAGGAAGTCCGGCTGGATTTGGCGGCAGGACGCAGCTTCATCGTTCCCCCCTGGGGCACCAATGGGCTCGTTCTCGCGGAGCTTATATTTGGCTGGATCGCAAGCTTGCTGGCCGTCGCCGCCTTCTCGGGGCTCGTGAAAACCGACTAAGACTACTCGGCAGCAGCAGGATAAGCCGCACGGTCATAGTTGAGTATCGGTGCGAGCCAGCGCTCAGCCTCTTCAAGCGGCCAATTCTTGCGCTTCGCATAGTCCTCGACCTGGTCTCGCGCAATCTTGCCCACGCCGAAATAGTGGCTCTGTGGATGAGAAAAATACAGGCCGCAAACGGAAGCTGCCGGAGCCATGGCGAAGCTTTCCGTGAGTTCGATCCCAGTGGCTGCCTCAGTATCAAGGAGCTTGAATAATGTAGCTTTCTCCGTATGGTCGGGCTGAGCGGGATAGCCCGCCGCCGGCCGTATGCCCTGATACTTCTCCGCAATAAGCTCGGCCGGGGACAGAGCTTCATTCTTGGCATAACCCCAGAATTCGCGGCGAACGCGGGCGTGCATGTGTTCGGCAAAGGCCTCCGCAAGACGATCGGCGAGAGCCTTTATCAGGATTTTCGAGTAGTCGTCATTTGCGCGGGAGAACCGCTCCGCTAGAGCGTCTTCGCCGATTCCGGCTGTGACAGCAAAGCCGCCAACATAATCCGCCACCCCGCTTTCCCTAGGTGCTACGAAATCGGAGAGGGCCGTGCTGGCACGGCCGCTTTCGCGGGCGATTTGCTGGCGCAGCGTATAAAGCGTGGCAATCGTCCGCTCTCTTTCTTCATCTTGATAAAGCTCAATATCGTCGCCAACCGCATTCGCCGGCCAAAAGCCGATAACGCCATTGGCGCTCAGCCATTTGCCTTCAAGAATCTGCGCCAGCATCGCTTTTGCATCCGCATAGAGCGCCGATGCCGCATTGCCGTAACGCTTGTCCGTAAGAATGCCCGGGAACGTTCCCTTCATTTCCCAAGCCGAGAAAAATGGCGTCCAGTCGATGTAAGGAATAAGCGTGGCTAGATCGTAATCGCGAAAAGCGCGAGGACCGAAGAACCCAGGCTTTGGTGGCTTATACGCTTTCCAATCGGGCCTTAGCCTGTTTCGACGCGCGGCCTGCAGGCTCATGCGATCTTTCGCCGAACGGCTCTTTTCATGGGCGGCCGCCACCGCTCTGTAAGTCTCTTTGATCTTCTCGACATACGAGCCGCGGGCCTCGCCAAGAAGATTCGAGACCACACCAACGGCGCGGCTCGCATCGGCGACGTAAATAGCTTGGTTGCGCCTGTAAGCAGGACTGATTTTAACAGCAGTATGGACCTGGCTTGTGGTCGCCCCGCCTATCAAGAGGGGAATGGAAAAACCCTGGCGCTCCATCTCGGAGGCCACGAACACCATTTCGTCGAGGCTTGGTGTGATCAGCCCCGACAAGCCGATGATATCGGCCTTCACCTCCTGCGCCTTGTCGAGAATGACCTGAGACGGCACCATCACGCCAAGGTCGATCACGTCGTAATTGTTGCACTGAAGAACAACCCCGACGATGTTCTTGCCGATATCGTGCACGTCGCCCTTCAC
>JBAUNL010000469.1:0-17692 GCA_049579205.1 Rhodomicrobium sp.
AATCGCTGAGCGGGATCGTTGATGAACTGCGCGGCGCCCTCGACTGGTTCGCCGGACATCGCCGCGAACACGGTTTTGAAGGGCCGCTAATTCTTTCAGGCTGGTCGGCAGGCGGGCATCTTGCGGCAATGCTTCTGGATCATCCGTCCGTGAGCGCGGCTCTAGCCATCTCAGGCATTTATGAGCTTGGCCCGCTTCGCGATACTTACATCAATGAAAAGCTGAAGCTTACCGATCAAGAGATCGCGTCACTCTCTCCAATGCGTCTGGCACTAACTGGGAAGCCGATGGCGATTGCGTATGGCACGGCTGAGCTTCCTGCCCTCGTTGAGAATAGCCGCCGGTTCCACCGGAAACGAGCAGGGGCGGATGCCCCCGGCAGTCTGATACCGGTACCAGGGGCCGATCATTTTACAATTCTGGAGGAGCTGCGCCGTCCCAATGGCGTTCTGGCGAAAGCCGCAATCCGGCTTTGCGAAGACCTCGAATAAATGCCGGGGACCCATCATACCTATCGAAACGAGTCCTGACTCGTTTAACGTCATTCCGGCGAAAGCGGGCATCCACGTCAGAACAGCGCATCACCTTCTTGAGACATGGGTCCCCGCCGGCGCTGGGACGGCGCTGAGTGAGTATCAGACGCGGCAATCTAGGACAACCTTGCCGCGGATATGACCGCGCTCCAGCTCGGCCTGCGCTTTGGCCGCTTCTACCAACGGAAATCTCTTGGAGACCACTGGGCTCACTTTGCCCATAGCAATGAGCCTGCAAATATTTGACAGCTCGGCGCTGTTTGGCTTGGCCATGTAGTGAGTTCCCTTAACGTTATGGCGTCGCAGCTGTTCTTCGTCCGGTGCTTGCAAGGTGGAAACGAGCATTCCGCCAGGCTTCAGCACGGTCGAAGAGCGCGCTTGCGTTTCCCCTCCGACGAGATCGAAAACAAGGTCTACATCGCGTACCTTTTCTTCGAATTTTTTGTTCTTGTAATCGACTACCTCATCTGCTCCGAGGCCACGCACGAAATCCAAGTCCTCGTGCGACGCGGTCGCGGCGATGTTCGCGCCCTTCCAATGGGCAAACTGTACGGCGAAATGGCCAACGCCTCCCGCACCCCCATGAATGAGCACGCGCTGCCCCTTCTCAAGCCCGCCATGGTCGAAAAGGCCCTGCCACGCGGTTAATGCGGCGAGGGGAACCGCGGCTCCTTCCTCGTCGCTGAGGCGATCCGGCTTTGTGGCGGCTTCGCCATCCTTGACAATGGCGTACTCGGCATAGCTGCCCCGATCCCAACCAAGCATTGCAATGATGTCACTTCCTTACCTTCAGGCCGCTATCTGTCCCGCATTTCTCAATCTTTCCCGCAAGGTCCCGGCCAAGGGTTATCGGCAAGCCGCCCTGGGGTTTAAATTGCCCGGATCTGATCTTGTAGTCGACCGGATTGACACTTGCGGCGCCTAGTCGCACGAGAGCCTCACCGCTCTTCGGCTGAGGAACCGGGACGTCGTCGATCGTTAAGACTTCGGGCCCGCCAAACTTATGTATGCGCACGGCTTTCATGGCACTCACCTGAGAGAATTGCTGTGTTGGGGCAATACCTCTCAGCCACTACGGTTCCTTCGGGGATCCATACCGTATCTGTTGTGTGAAGCCCTGAATTTTCAAAAACCCGGCAAAGCCTGACCGTTGGCAGGGGCTTTATCGCTTTCAGGGTATATTCAGCGGGCGCGGTCGGCGCTTAAAGCTAGCCTTGTCGCCTGCGGAAATCTCCTTGGTCCCGAGCGCTTCCGCAAGCCGGGCGCCAGCGGACCCGGGCCTCAACGGCTTTTGCTGGCTCTCATGCGGTGCCCAGCCGCATAGGTAAATTACTTCAAAGGTGGCGCGGGCTTTGCCCGCTTTGCCGCCAAAGCGCTCGGCATAAATGCTCAGCGCCCGTGCAAATGTATCGCGGCGTAGAAATTTTCTCGAACGGGCCAGAAGTGGGTTACTCCCGCCCATCGCTCGCAACTCTTTCATGAGTTCCAGCGCACCGGGATAGGTTACGGTAAGGCACTCCGAATCTGTAACGGGCAATGAGAACCCGGCGCGTTGCAGGAGGCCGCCCAGATCACGGACATCCGCTGTCGGCAAAACCCGCGGCGATACTCCTCCTGTTGTTTCAGTTTCGGCCAGCATCAAGGCTTGTCTAAGCTCGATCAGAGTATCGCCTCCCAGCATGGCGCCCAGAAAGAGCCCATCCGGCCTAAGGGTGCGCCGGATTTGGATTAGCGCCCCCGGCAGATCATTCACGAGCTGAAGCGACAGGGCAGATATTATCAGGTCGAAGGTGCTTTCTTTCAGCGGCAACGCCTCTTCGCTGCCGATAGCACGGGGAACAGCACCGGTGTTAGCAGGCGCCAATCCGCTTATTGAGATGACGCCGATCCCGGGAAGCGCCTCCTTCAGTAACCGGCCAGCTAATGCATCAGGCGTACCTACATCCGCGGCCAGCTTAAAGCTTCGTTTGATAGCGGCGGCCCGGTCAACGAGCTCGCTTGCCGCATGGCGTATCAAGAAATCGGATTTAGGAAGCGAGTCGGAGGCTCGCTCAAGGTTTCTCCTAATGAGGCGGCGATCGAAGATGTTGGGGCTGGTCAACGCTTTCACTTTCCGTTATCTGCAAAACACGATGAAACTTTCTTCCTGGAGGCAAAAATGCTTGACCGCATCCGTGCTCTGGCCGCATCCAGCCTCCGCTACTCTTCGGATCTTGTTCTTCCCGCGGTTTGCGTCTCGTGTTCGTCTCTCGTTACCCGGCATAACTTGCTTTGCCCTAAGTGCTGGAGCAGCCTTCACCTGATCACCCCGCCACTTTGCAACCGGCTCGGTCTGCCTCTTCCTGGATATGAAGGAAGCGGGCCTCATATCTCAACGCAGGCTTTGGTAAATCCGCCTGTCTTTTCCCGCGCCCGTGCGGCGGCGCATTATACGGGGATAATGCGGAGGCTCATCGTCCGGTTCAAATTCGAAGACAAGCATGAGCCGCTGCCACTCTTTGTTAAGCTAATGCGCGAAGCTGGGAGGAACTTGGTTGATGACGCCCAACTCCTTGTGCCCGTCCCCCTTCACAGGTTGCGCTTGCTGCAGCGCCGTTTCAACCAGTCCGCCCTTCTGGCTCAGGGGTTAAGCAAGGCAACTGGCGTGCCGGCCGCCGTGTCGGCTTTGAAACGGGTAAGACGAACGGCGGCTCAAGTCGGACTTAGCCACGAGGAGCGCCTCGCGAATGTATTGCGGGCTTTCGCGGTCCATAGTCCCGGCCGCAACGGGCTGAAGGGCAAGAATATTCTGCTAATTGATGACGTAATGACAACCGGCGCGACGGCGAATGCGTGTGCCTCCGTATTGCTGGATAGAGGAGCGCGACGGGTTGATGTGCTTACCATCGCACTTGTTGCCCGTAGTACGGAGGGCATCAGCGAAGATCAGGACACATAAGATCTTTCGCCCCAGGGTTAGTGTTCGCCGCTCCAACGCCAGCGGCTGAATTCAGCTAATTACACAAACCGCTTTTCACCGCTGTCACTGCGAGGCTTCAATCGATGACGATCTCGCGAAATGCCTCCGGCGTTATGGTGACGCCTCCGGCAGCGAACGGCCGATCGTTGACCATTAACAGGACCAGACAGGCGGCGGCCGCAGTCGAAAATATGAACAGGGCCGTTGCCATGGCCGCCGGTCTGCCAATGTGGATCACTGCGGTGGTCATGAGGACAAGGGTCACCATAACAAAGATGACGGCCCATCGGATCGGCGCGATCTCAGTCTCACTCAGGCGGATCCTGTTTCTTCTGGCCTCTAACGCTTGTTCGATGGCGTCAATGGCGCCGCGCTGCGCGAGCTGTTGATTGGGCTGTGTTGGCGTAAATGCCAAGAGACCGTTGATAGCGTTTATCAGGCCTGCCGCTTCGACCCGCGGATTTAGCCGCATAGCGGCCATCTCCGGCCAATCGTGCGCCACGACTAAATCCACGTGCTGCTTTACCGCCGTCCGGACCTTGGTCCGAACCTCCGGTGGCAAGGCATCTGCAAAGCGAATGGCTTTGCTCAGGGCGCTTGCCTCCTGCCCAACATAGCTGCCGGCATGATTGGCGTTTTCCCAAACCCGAGAGGCAAGAAAAGCTATGAGCAGGCCCAAGATGACCGCGAGCGGTGTCAGCGTCACAGGCGAGAGGGTCTTCAATTCATCTCCAACCGGCCGGCGCGACAGTAGCACCGCGGCCCCGAATATCGCCGCCGCAAGCGCATAGCAGAAGCTGAATACGAGAACAGTGATTACAGGCGTTGGCTGCGATTCGATCCAGCTAACCATTGTTCATGCGATCCCGGCGGACATCACAAACCCGCTTCTTTATGGGTGGCCGAAGCGTCGCCGCACCGGCGCGTACTCTCGGCGAGACCTGTTTTCTTTGGGTCAGCCATTGACCCAGAATGAACGTTTACGCGGTTAACCTAGCCAACCAGCGGGATGAAACAAGGCTGAGGATTTTGTGTTGCATGCGGCGGCCTCGCTAGGCTTTTGGATCAACAGCCCTGTCATGGCTCCTCTAAAATAATTAGCTATTTCAGCCGGAATGCTGGACGATTTTTATTGGGCGATGTCGTATTCCCGCTGGCACGATGACCGGGATCACTGCCCCCTCTTCGATTGGCGAAGTGTGACTGGGGTCGCGGCCCACCGAATACGCGAATTGGCGTATGGTTAACGCTGGCCAAACTTTTCGCAAAAAGGTGCCCTTCAATCGCTTTGATCGGGGTTTAGGCCTCCGAACCTGAAGCGCCACGGCGCGGGATGATTGATCGGCGCCTCTGGCATTTCCCCTCGCATGCGCTTGAGCTTAAGGCAATTTCGGGGTGGGGAGATAGGGCCACCATGCAGCGTTTCTTCTTGATCCTGCTAGCCGTGATCCTGGGTTTGCTGCCACCGGTTTGCCACGCCGCATTTGCGGCCCCGCGAGCCCATATTTCACCAAGGCTTCAATTGCTGTTTGTCCAGGAACCCTACTGCGAGCTCGGCGATGGGGCGTGCGGAGGCAAATGCAGCGAGGAAGGCAAAAAACCATGGGACTGCCCGGCGGTAGCTCACCCCTGCTTTCAGAGAGGCCAGCATTGCACGTGCGAGGAAGCGGACATATGCAAGCCTAAGAAGAAAAGGTTAGAGCCTAGTCATCCGCCAGCGGCTGCGTCACCTGCACCACGTTCGTCCGCCCAAGGAGCCAACCTGGCGCCGCATCAATCGCGTCAGCCAGCTGAGTCATCCGATACGGATCGATGGCGCAGGGTTCTGTCCCGGCTAGGTTTATAATGGGCTTGGCGCCCAGGTCGATAGTTGCACAAAGCTTGATTTTTATCATGTAACCCCGCGGCGGGCGGGCGAGCGTTAGCGAACGCACTGAAATCGCTGCGAATATCAGGCACATGCGCTGCCATTCATGCGAGTTTGAGCAGCGCACCGGCCAGATGGCCGGGAGCTGGATCGTGGCGGGAACTATCTGGACATTTTTGGTTTCATACAAAGCGAACCGGGTACTTAACGGGAAGTGAATTTCCGCGCGGGGATCCAATGTTAAGTGAATCGAGGCGCTTGAAACGCATCCTTGTTGTCGAAGACCAATCGATGATCGCCTACGACCTTCGGGCACTCCTCATGGCGATGGGCTACGAAGTTGCAGGGCCCGCGTCATCAATTAGCAATGCAATGGAAGCGATCATATCCGATCCTCCAGACGCTGCGGTGCTCGATATTGCACTTGGGAAGGAGACGAGCTTTTCAATTGCCGAAGCGCTGGCCGAACGAAGTATCCCATTCATTTTTTTGACAGGTTACGGGGAATCAATATTGCCGCCCGCACTCCGGACCTATCCTTTGCTGACGAAGCCTGTTCGCAAGGCGGAACTAAAAGCTGCCTTGGAAAGTGCATTGGCAGACCGGTAGTTAAAACCTGAAGCGCTGCAGGTGCAGCTGCAGCTCTGCGGCGGTTGCCAACTTGAACCGGCGGCGCTTTCGAGCCGAAAAACGAGCGTAGCGGCCATCTTATAGCTAAGCGCACCCCATCGGAAAGGAGCCGATGATCCTCTTTCAGGCGGCCTCATCGGCATGAACCCGCGAAGTTCAGTTTGTGATCGAAATTGCACTTCAGAGTCACGGCTTTCCAGCCGCGGCTTTGATCGCCTTGCCGATCATGGCGCGGGCTTCGGCCTCATCGCCCCAGCGGTCCAGCTTCACCCACTTACCGGCTTCCAGATCTTTGTAGTGCTCGAAGAAGTGGGCGATGCGTTTGAGAAGCATGTCGGGGAGATCGGTATATTGCATTACCTTGCCGTAGAGCGGCGATACTTTATCGGACGGAACGGCCACGATTTTTTCGTCGCCGCCCTTCTCGTCCCTCATAAGTAGAACGCCGACCGGCCTGCAATTGCAGATCGCTCCCGGCAGGATGGGCCGTGAGTTCGCAATGAGTACGTCGATCGGGTCGCCATCGTCAGAGAGAGTGTGGGGAATGAACCCATAATTTCCGGGATAGCGCATCGCGGTGTATAGCATCCGATCGACGAAAAGTGTTCCGGAGGCCTTATCCATCTCATATTTTATTGGCTCTCCGCCTATGGGTACCTCTACGATGACGTTGATATCGAAAGGGGGATTAATGCCGATGGGAATGGCGTCGATCTGCATGGCCTTCGATCCTCTGAAGCTTCATCCTGCCCTGGTGCAGGATATTCCTTCTTTTTCCCATGCTGGCAACGTCCCCTCTTGCGTTGCGGTCAAAACTGATTAATGAAGCCCAAAATTGTGGATGGCTCCGGATTGGCAAACCCTGGATTGTTGCGAATGATGTCGCGATTTCTTTTCAGCTTTGCGGTCCTGCTCTGGTTTGGCATGAGCGGCAATTGTCTCGCTGGAGAAACGCGGGACATCAGGGAGTTCGTGAAGGAGGTCTTCAAGGAGAAAATCGAAGCGGTAAAATCCGGCATTTACTGCCGCGCATTCTCCTGTGAATTCGAGGTTGAGACCTTCTTTGCGACCGAGACCGACCCAAAAACCTTCGCACTTTCAACCACAGGCTGGCTTGAGGGCACTATACCAGGGCTGCGAGGCTCGGCACGCCGTTCGATGGGGCTGACCGGTTCCTACACGCGAGGAACTTGCGTTGTGAAAGACCTCAAACCGATTTTCGACACTGTCACGAATAATGAGGGCTGGGGCGCTTCCAAGATCGAGGCCGTTTTCAAGCGTATCCCGATTCCAACGGTAGTCGTGCTGACGCCCGAGGATTGCAGGAAGGTGGACGCCTTCATTTTCGAGTCGTCCTAAATTTCGGATCGCCTTCGAGATCGCGGTCAGCGATCGAAGCCCACAGAATCAAATGAGGTATCGCATGGCGGCTGTGCTTGGTGCGGGCTTTTCCAGCACCGTTTTGGAAGACCCCAATTTCGATATTTTAAGGCGCAATCTGGACGAAGCCGCTGAGCTTGGCGTGGAATTCGTCGAGCTTTCCCTATTCACCATGGATTTAATCGCCGGCGGCCGCATCATCCCGTCGCAACTTCGGCGGCTGAAAGAGGCGTTGGCAGGGCATGATTTGCGCTACACCGTTCATGGGCCGATTGCGATCAACTTCATGCAAGTGCAGCACTTGAAGCGCCATTTGGCCGTGGCACGGGCAACGGTCGAGATAGCGGCCGAGATCGGCGCTGTGCATCTGATCCTTCATACAGGCAATGTACGTGCGGCTGATGATACCGCGATCGAGGATGCATATGCGCATCAGCGCGATGCACTGGCGTCACTCGGGGATCTGGCCGCTCCCCACTCGCTCATTGTCGCGGTCGAAAATGTATTCGCAATTGAGCCGGATATGCATACGGCGCTCCCCTCGCGGCTTGCGCGCGAAATCGAAGGCATCAACCATCCCAATGTGCGAGCCTGTCTCGATTTCTCGCACGGCGCAATCAACTGTTCCGCGCAGGGAGCCGATTTCCTCCCAGAGGCGAAGGAATTGGCCCGCGTCGCAAAGCATCTCCACATCCACGATTCGTTTGGAGATCCGCTTCAGCTCCGCACGGTCAACCGATCCGAGCGTCTTGCCTTTGGCCTGGGCGATTTGCATCTTCCAATCGGCTGGGGCAGCCTGCCGTGGCAGAAGATGATGTCTCCGTTTGCATTCGAGCACGATGTCATCTTCAATTTGGAGCTGCCCGCCCCTTACTGGTTCGCGCTCAAGGAGAGCTTGGGTGCGATGCGCGGCTTGATAGAAGCATATCAGGCCGGCCGATCGAATACCTAGAGCACATTCGTCGATCTTCGAGTCAACAAATGCGCTCCAGTTTCCTGTTTTATCGCGCTTTCCGGGCGGAAAACCGCACACACTTTTCCTGAAAGCGCTCTAGATGTTATACAACGCTGCCGCTTTTCAGCTTCTTCAAATCATCCAGTGTGAGTGCGTTAGGGCAATAGGATTTCCATGCCGGATCTTCCGGATGCTTTCGGAGGTCTCTTTCGCAAATGCCCTTGTCATTGCAACAGGCACAAGTCCTCTCCAGATCGCGCATAACGCCGTAAGCGGCTTTTTCGACCGCATCCTTTGAGACACCAATGGCTTTCATCCGCTGGTAAAGGAGGTTTGCCGCATCGGGGCCTTTTTCGACCAGGCTTTCCAGGTCCTTGGCGGTCATTCCGAGATCGCGCGCGAGACTATCGACCTCACGCTCGTCCAGGCCGCCAAATTCGCTGCGCGCTGCCCAACGCTCGCGCAAATGGGAAAGTAATGCCCCTACGGCGGTAGCACCTGGCATCGGAGACTCCTCTTAAGGCACGGAAGGTTTTCCAGGCCATTAGAGAAGTAATTAGGCTCCGCCGCTTTGATCTAGATCAGCTCCACAGGTGGAACATGGGGCAGCTTTTGGCAAAACCGGGGAGAGTCTTTCTCCGAGATACCAGGAAGCCATGAGTGGTTCGCCCTCGGCGGTGCTCAGGCTGAAAACATATTCAGGATTGGCAAAGCAATTGCTCTAAACTCCCGATAACCATTCCAGA
Source organism: Rhodomicrobium sp. (assembly GCA_049579205.1). GTDB lineage: Bacteria > Pseudomonadota > Alphaproteobacteria > Rhizobiales > Rhodomicrobiaceae > Rhodomicrobium. The sequence goes on from JBAUNL010000469.1 coordinate 9,071, forward strand.
AGTTAGAAAATGAAGGCGCGATTTGAATTAAATCGTTTTTAAGTGCCTTGCCTCTAACGTGCTGGCAGGCGCCGCTCGCGTGGCGGCAAAATTCGCCAGTTAGGTTGGAGGAATGTCATGCGTCTGAAGCTTCAACAATTTCTGCACGATGAATCCGGGGCAGTGGCTCTGGAACTCGGCTTGATCGCTGCGGGCCTTTGCGTCGCCATGATAACACTTGCGGGGCAGACGAACAGCGACTTCAAGGACATGTTCGAAAGGCTGCGCGACATGCTGCGGTCGTTCAATCTGCACGCAATGACTTGAGCCGGGTGTTTTCACCAGCGACCGGTATGGCGGCGGCGGCCCTGCCGGTGCTCCTCGTCTGGGCGGGCGCCTTCGACCTGATAACAAGGTCTATCCCCAACTCGGTGGCCTTGCTTCTCGCAGCAAGCTTTTTTGCTTTCGCAGGCAGCGCCGGGATCAGTGCGCCACAGCTTGTCACGCACATGATTTGTGGCTGCACGGTTCTGGCCGCGGGCTTCGCACTCTTTTATTTCTCTTTGATCGGCGGCGGGGACGCCAAGCTTCTTGCAAGTGCCTCCTGTTGGTTCGGCTTTGAAAATATCGTGCCTTTCCTGGCCGCGGTCGCTCTGGCAGGCGGTGTGCTAGCCTTGATCTGTCTTATACTTCATCAATTGCGAGCGCAGCTCGGCCTTGAGTTCGAGCCCTCGCCGGCGATTCCCTACGGAGCCGCGATTGCGGCGGGTGGCCTTGCCATACTACCCGATGCCTTGCTTGTGATTTAACTTGGCCGCGTCCAATATTCTCTTCCCTTCGCCACTTTTCCATCTTAAACCGCCGCTTGGACAAGCACTCGCGAAGAGAGTAAGTGGAATAAAGTCTCGCACAGGCTGCAGCAAATGGCGGTTTCCTTTCAAAGAATTGCTGAAGACATAGGCGCCCATCTCAGCGAAAGCACTGGCAAAGCTGTCGAGATTCGTATCGTCAAGGGCGCTGACTTCGAGCAAAACCCTCATGCATTTGTCTCGCCCGCACACGCTGCCTGGCTGAAAGCAATTGGCTGGGGCGGCAAGCCGGGGACACATGCGTTCTTGCCGGGCGACGACGGCTTGGATGGTGTCATTTTTGCGCTGGGTGACGAAGAGTCGTCCCCTGCCATGGCTCTGCAGCTTGGGGCACTGCCTTCCCTTTTGCCTGAAGGGACCTATAGGCTTTCAAATTTCGGGGGCTCGCCTGAAGACGCGGTATTTGCCTGGCTGATGGGCGCCTATTCTTTCCGGAGCTATTTGACAAGCGAGCCAAAAAAGCTCCCCCGCCTTGCGCTGCCAAAAGGAATTGACAGGACGAGCGTCATCGCGAAAGCCCAAGCTGTCTGGTTCGCCCGCGATCTGATCAATCTTCCATCCAACGATCTTGGCCCTGTGGATCTTGCCAGATCTCTCGCTGACCTGGGCGCCTCCTATGGCGCCAAAATCAATATTATCGAAGGCGACGGCCTCCTTGAACAGAATTTTCCCTTGATACACGCCGTGGGACGAGCCAGCAGCCGCGCGCCCTGCCTGGCTGATCTTGTCTGGGGCAAGCCCGATCATCCCAAAGTTACCCTCGTTGGAAAGGGCATTTGCTTCGATACGGGAGGCCTCGATATAAAGCCTGCTCAGGCGATGGCGATGATGAAAAAGGACATGGCAGGAGCGGCCTCGGTCATGGCCCTCGGCGCCATGATCATGGCGGCTGATTTGCCCGTGAGGCTGCGCATCCTCATTGCCGCCGCCGATAACAGCATTTCAGGAAATGCGTTCAGGCCGGGGGACATCCTTAAGAGCCGTGCAGGCCTTACGGTTGAAATCGCCAATACCGATGCGGAAGGCCGGCTCGTGCTTGCCGACGCACTGGCGCTGGCTTCCGAAGAGGAACCCGATCTCCTCATTGACATGGCGACGCTTACAGGAGCCGCGCGCGTCGCGTTGGGCCCGGATCTCCCTCCCTTCTACACAGACGACGATCAGCTTGCGGAGGCACTCTATAAAGCCGGGCTCCATGTCGCCGATCCAGTTTGGCGTTTGCCGTTCTGGGGCCCCTATGAGGGCTACCTCAAAAGCAAGGTCGCTGACATCAACCACGTCTTCAACGGCCCCTTCGCCGGCTCTATTACCGCGGCGCTGTTTCTGAAGCGCTTCGTCAAGAACGTCCGCCGTTATGTTCATCTTGATATTTATGGATGGGTTCCGCGCACTGTCCCTGGAAAGCCGGCGGGCGGCGAGCCGCAAGGGGCGAGAGCCTTGTTTGAAGTTATCTGCAATGGCTTCGGGAGGCCTTCTAAATGACACAGCTCGATCCGCGCCTCTTCGTGTTTCGCGACGACCTTGCGGCTGCCCAACTGCAAGACCGGGTCCAGGCTGCGCGCTATGCTGAGGGTGAGCTTCGCCAAGTCGCGGCGCCGGCGGCGCCAATTCGGATTGCTCCGCGCTTCGACGCGCCGCTCGCGACGGAGGCGCTATCGGGCGAGCTGGTGACGGCCTATGAGTTTAGGGACGGATGGGCCTGGGTGCAGCTTCGGAACGACGGTTACGTCGGCTACACTCCTGTGGACTGCCTCTCCGGCATGATCGAGGAAAACACTCATCGTGTCAGTGCCAGACTCACTTATCTCTATCCGGCCCCAGACATAAAGCAGCCACCCATCACGAAGCTAAGCTTCTCTTGCACCGTCGCTCCAATCGGCAAGCCAGAAGGGCGCTTCGCCGAACTATCCCGCGGTGGATTTATTTTTGCGGATCACCTCGTCGGTATAAGGGAGCGCGCGAGGGACTTTGTGCGGGTGGCGGAAAGATTCGTCGGCGTCCCTTATTTGTGGGGCGGCAAGACGACGTTAGGAATTGACTGCTCCGGCTTGGTGCAAATTTCGTTGCAAGCGGCTGGTAATGCCTGCCTTCGCGACACCGATATGCAGATGGCAAGTGCCGGGGAGCCGACGGACCCCAAAAACCTCGATGCTATTCAGCGGGGTGACCTCTTATTTTGGAATGGACATGTGGCCATTGCTCAATCGGCAGACTGGATGGTCCATGCGAGCGGCCTTCACATGGAGGTGGTGGTAGAGCCGATACGCCGTGCCGTCGATAGGATCGGCGAAAGCCATGGCGCATTGCTTGCGATTCTTCGCCCCCAAGTCGAGCTGAAAACCACGCCACCGGAGCAAAAAGTGGCAGCAGCACCTTCATCCGTGGCGGCACAAAGGTCACCCTCGCAACAGCCAGCTCAGCAAATGGCCGCTCCGAAACAGGATGCCGGCGCTCCTGCTGCTAAGGTGCCAGGTCCTGAGACTAAGATCGCAGAGACAAAAATCGCTGCGGCAGTTGACCCTCGAGGCAACACAAATGCGGGGTACACTGCGGGGCCGCGGGCTCAACGCCCTGCGGAAAAATCTGCTGAAGAACTCCAGGCCGAAGAACATAAGGCGAGTGCAAACACTGTTACGGCCGCACAAGCAACTCAAGGGCAAGCCGGAGCACCAAAAGCCCCCGCGGCTTCCACTAATCCGGCCGCGGAGAAAAGGCATACCGAGGTGAGGTGAAACTTATTGGTTTTCTTTTTTCTGTTCGGCCTCGGAAATAGCCCGGTCAATCAGCTCTTTAACGCGATCGAGTTCAGCCCAGGCGGCGATAGAACTCAGCTCCCTGAGCATATCCGCCAAGTACTCGCGCATGTCTTGCTTCGGGAGCTGCGGAAGCTCCTTTGCATCCAGACCATGGGGATGATTATGCGAGATATTTTCTGACAAGACCGGGGATAGGACCGTCATCGCGGGGCTCCATAGTTTGCGCCTTTTGCGAGACTCTTGCGAAAGGCCATTGGGTTAAAAATAACCTTTGGTTGCCATCGAAGGCAAACTCCTCTTTAAATTGAATTTGGTTTACAAACAGTTTGTGATATTTTTGAAACAGTTGGTGCAATCTGGCCGCGCTTGTAGTTTGCTGCGCCGCGCGGCATGATGCGCCGTCTTCACCGCATTCGAGGTTTGCCCCATGGACCAGATTTCCACGTCTCTCATTCGCCAGCAATGTCTCATCAATGGCCAGTGGAAGGGCGATCCGGTCACTCCTGTTTATAATCCGGCGAACGGGACGGCAATCGCGCGTGTGCCCAACCTCGGCGCTGCCGAGACACGCGAGGCTATCGATGCCGCATACCGCGCTTTCCCGGGCTGGAGTGGCCTGCTCGCGAAAGAGCGCTCGGCGATTCTCCGCCGGTGGTATGAGCTCCAACTCCAGCATGCCGAGGAACTGGCGCTCTTGATGACGTCGGAACAGGGTAAGCCGTTGGCGGAAGCGAGGGGCGAAATCTCGTACGGCGCCTCTTTCGTTGAGTTCTTTGCGGAGGAAGCAAAGCGCATTTACGGAGAGATGATCCCGACCCACAAGAAAAGCGGCCGCATTATCGTTCACCGCCAGCCGATCGGGGTCATCGGAGCAATCACGCCCTGGAACTTCCCGATGGCGATGATCACGCGCAAGGTCTCGCCCGCTCTCGCGGCGGGATGCACCGTCGTCATAAAGCCTGCTCCCGATACACCATTGTCAGCCTTGGCTCTCGGGGTGCTTGCACAGCAAGCCGGGATCCCGGATGGGGTACTGAACATCGTGACGGGCGACGCGGAAGCAATCGGGAAGGAGCTCACATCCAATCCGCTCGTGCGAGCGATTACATTCACGGGATCTACGCGGGTTGGCAAAATCCTGATGGAGCAGTCCGCTTCGACCGTCAAGAAGGTGTCGCTGGAACTTGGGGGCAATGCACCCTTTATCGTTTTCGACGATGCCGATCTCGACAAGGCGGTCGAGGGCGCTCTCGCTTCGAAGTTTCGCAACATGGGCCAGACATGCGTCTGCGCCAATCGTATTCTCGTTCAGGACGGCGTTTATGATGACTTCGCCGGGAAGCTCGCCGATCGCGTCTCCAAAATGAAAGTCGGCCCAGGGACAGCGGAGGGCGTTGTGCAAGGCCCGCTTATCAACGAGGCGGGCTTGAAAAAAGTGGAAGCCCATGTCGCGGATGCACTCGAGAAAGGCGCAAAAGCAGTTGTTGGCGGCAAGCGGCACGCTCTCGGCTTTACATTCTTCGAGCCAACAGTCTTGCTCAACGCAAATAAGAGCATGCGGCTTGCAACCGAAGAGACGTTCGGCCCGGTCGCTCCACTATTCCGGTTCAAGGAAGAGCAGGAAGCGATTGAGTTTGCCAACAGCACGCCCTACGGACTCGCGGCCTATTTCTATTCCCGCGACGTGGGCCGCGTCTGGCGCGTGACCGAAAAGCTCGAATTCGGAATTGTCGGCGTCAATGAGGGCGTTGTCGCAACCGAGGTTGCGCCTTTTGGCGGCGTCAAGGAATCTGGGCTCGGGCGCGAAGGCTCCCGCTATGGTCTCGATGAATTTCTCGAGATGAAATACATGTTCCTCGGGGGGATCACCGATTGAGCGGAGAGCTCGAGGAATATAAGCGTCAGGCTGCCGCGCGAGCACTTGAACTTGTCGAACCAGGGATGGTTGTCGGGCTCGGCACGGGGTCAACTGCGGCAGCTTTCGTCAAGCTTTTGGGGGAACGCATCAAACAGGAAGCGATGAGTCTGCGCTGTGTGGCGACGTCTGAGCAGACGCGCCAGTTGGCGGAGCGTTGTGGCATCGCAATTTCTGACTTCAATTCCATTCCAGAAGTCGATCTGACCGTTGATGGCGCAGACGAGATCGATCCGGAATTAAATTTGATAAAGGGTGGCGGCGGAGCGCTGCTCCGGGAAAAAATTGTCGCGATGGCCTCCGAGCGGGTCTGCATCATAGCGGACAGCTCCAAACGTGTGGAGGTGCTAGGCACTTTTCCGCTTCCCATCGAAATCGTAGATTTCGGCCTAGCTGCCACGATTTTGATGGTTGAAGCCGCAGCCGAAAATGCGGATTGCAAGGGCGACATTTCTGTCAGGCGCGATCGGCGCGGCGAGCCATTCCGCACCGATAGCGGGCATTTGATCCTGGATTGTGCGTTCGGCGTAATTCCAGATTCTGAATTCCTAGCTGAGATGCTGCCAATCATTCCAGGGGTTGTCGATCATGGGCTTTTCATCGGGCTTGCAGACCAAGCGATATTAGCAGGACCGGAGGGCGTGACCGTGCTTCATGCGCATGACCCCGGTCTTAACAGATCACCGGAGCTCTGCGGCAGCCGGGGATGAGACAGGAGATACGGATGCGGGTCAAACCGATTCTTTTTGCGCTGTTTGTCGCGCTGCCAGCAACACTGGCACCGGTCAGCTTCGCGGAAGACACGCCTCAGCCAGAAGCCGCCGTGAATCCGAGAGCAAAACAACTTGCCCGGCGATTCATCGAGGAGATCCTTTCTGCTTCCCACATTGCGACCATTTATGAAGATGGCCGCCGGACGCTGCGCGAGGTTTACATCCCTGCCTTACGGGATATGGTCCAAGGGGACGTTCCCGGAGTTCCCGCGCCGGATGCCAAGGGTGCAGCAGCCCTAGCAAAGGTTCTGACCTTTGCTGATTATCTACGTAAAGCGGGTGACGAGCTGGATCTGGCCCTGTCGGAAAATAAGGAGGCAATGATCTCGGACGCATCAGAGGAGATCGCAAAAACTGCGACCCCAGTTGAAATTGAGGATGTGGAGAAGCTCTTGCAGCTTCCCGCCGTACAGAAAGCGCTCGATGCCTTCTACGCGGCTTCGAAGCTCCTGACCGGTTTCTCTTACAACGACAGCAGGACATTCGCGGAGTTTTCCGCATGGGCCAAAGGGCTGAACGTGGATATTCAGCAGATGCTGCCGGGAGCGCCTGGCTCGCCCGCGGCGGTTCCCTCGAAGCGGAAGATCGCAAGAGCGCAAACACTTGTGAACGATCTCCTGATCACCTCGCATTTGGAGGAGATGATTGCGGATGCGAAGCACTTCGTCCGCGACGTATATGCAGAGAGTGCTCGGATGTCCGAGGAAGAGCGCGAGAATCTGCGCGAGCAGGCAGACCAGTGGGAATTCACGTACAATATGCAAAAGGCGATCGCGCTCGCGGCAGCACCGTCAATAGTGGCGGCAGCGTTGACAGACGAACAGCTCAATACCTTGCATGAGTTCGTGCGCTCCCCCGCGGTAGCCAAGGCTTTCGATCTCCTCCGCAATGCCGTGAAGACCGGAACGTCTTTCACGAATAAGGATATTTCCGAAGCTCAGAACGCGTTCGATGAGCTGGAAAAGAAGTCCAAGCTGAAGGAGCGCTCATCGGAGGATCAGGCGAAGGCCAAGGCCGATTGGGACGCACTCATCAAGAAGTGGACCGAGGTTCTGAAAAATAGAATCTCGCCTGAGACCCGGTCTGGGCTGCAGCATTCGCTCGACGATTTGCAGAACGAAGGTTTGCCGATTTGAGTTGCCGGCGCGCACTCCGTGCCGGCAACGTTGGCGTCCTGCGAGCGAAAGCTGAGGTGATCACTAAGGGCGCAGAATCAATTGGCACTCCTTCGTCATAAAAGAAACTTGGATTTTTTCGCGGTAGGCCATGGCAAAATTTGACTACGACCTGTTTGTGATCGGCGGAGGCTCCGGCGGTGTGCGCGCGGCGAGGCTAGCAGCCGGACTAGGCGTGCGGACTGCGATCGCCGAAGAGTACCGCTATGGTGGAACTTGTGTTATTCGCGGCTGCGTGCCCAAGAAGCTGCTCGTGTACGCGAGCGAGTTCGGCCATGCCATCGACGATGCCCGCGCCTATGGCTGGACTACCGGCAAGAAGTCTTTCGACTGGAAGACTCTTATCGCAAACAAGGACATCGAAATCGAACGCATCAGTCAGGTCTATGCTGGCGGGGTGGAAGCAGCCGGCGGCCGGGTGTTCCACGGTCGCGCGGAAGTGACGGATGGCCATACGGTTCGCCTCTTAGGGGAGGACCGTACCTATACGGCGGAGAGAATCCTGATCGCGACCGGGGGCCACCCCTTTATACCCGACATTCCAGGCCGGGAACTCGCTATCACCTCCAACGAAGCCTTCCACTTGGAGGCTTTACCGAAGAAGATCGTCATCGTAGGCGCCGGCTACATTGCAATAGAGTTCGCCGGCATATTTCACGGCCTTGGGGTCGAGGTCGAAGTGCTTTACCGCGGAAGCGAAATCCTGCGCGGCTTCGACCATGACCTTCGGGATGCGCTCACTGCCATTATGCGCGCACAAGGAATAACAATCACCTGCTTCTCGGAGCCCGCTTCCATCGAGAAGTCTCGGGGTCGATTGTCGGTAATGACCACTCGCGGAAACGCCATTGACTGCGATGCCGTCATGTTCGCAACAGGACGGCGGCCGAACACGGTGGGTCTCGGCCTGCAAAAGCTCGGGGTTGCCTGCGGGTGGAATGGCAGGGTTATCGTCAATGACCTCTATCAAAGTTCGGTACCAAGCATTTACGCCGTCGGCGATGTCACCGACCGCGTCAACCTCACGCCCGTTGCAATCCGTGATGCCGTCGCCTTCATCGAGGGCAACTACAAAGACAATCCGAACCCTGTCGATTTAGCTTATCTCCCTACCGCAGTGTTCTCGCAGCCGGAGATCGGCACCGTGGGCTACGC
>JBAUNL010000470.1:0-6377 GCA_049579205.1 Rhodomicrobium sp.
TCCACGGACATTATCGTTGGATTTCCCGGCGAGACCGAGGAGGATTTCGAACAAACCATTCGCGTCGTAGAAATGGTACAGTTTGCTCAGGCTTACTCATTTAAATATAGCGCACGGCCTGGCACGCCTGCGGCGGAGCATCCCTCCCAGATCAGCGGCGAGATAAAATCGGACAGACTCGCGCGCCTGCAAGCTCTGCTGTCGAGCCAGCAGGTCTCCTTCAATCGAAGCATGGTTGGCCGCACCACCGAGGTGCTCTGGGACGGTCCAGGCAAACGAGACGGCCAGGTATCGGGGCGTTCACCCTATTTGCAGGCTGTGCACGCGGAAGGGGAGCAAAGCCTCTTGGGAAGGATTACGCCCGTGCAAATCGTGGGGGCGAGTCAAAATAGTCTCCAAGGTGTGGTAAAAAATCGAGAGCGTGTTGCTATATATTAGGCTAAGCTCTGTATGAGAGAGAGGATTCGGAGAGGCCGTTTTTGCCAGGTGCTCAGACACCCACATCCCGGCGCGCCATGAACGCAACTTCGCGTCAGCAGCCGTGGCGCAGCAGCTCGAAGCCGCAACCGCAATCGATGTACCGGATCGAAATCACGTTCGAGGACAACCGGAAACTTGCCGACGTGCTCGGTGAATTCGACGCCAACTTGGCACTCATTGAAAACAAACTCGGTTTGCGCGCCGTGGTGCACGGAAATGTCGTTGTTCTGGAAGGGGACAAGGAGACATGCGATTTCGGCAAGGCCGTTCTGGAGACCTTATATCAGCGTGCCAAGACTGGCGCGATGATCGCGCAGGGTGATGTTGACGGAGCGATGAGGCACCTTACCATAGACCAAGTCATTGCTTCGCCGGGGACCAAGCCCGAACTGGTACCGTCGCCGGGTGAGCTGAGGACCCGCAGGCGGACCGTGATGGCCCGCACGCCGGTTCAGTCCGCCTATATCAAGGCGCTTCAAAGCCGCGATATGGTCTTTGGGACCGGCCCAGCGGGAACAGGCAAGACCTATCTCGCCGTTGCCTATGCGGCAGGCTGCCTTGAGCGGGGAGAAGTGGATCGCCTGATACTTTCGCGCCCAGCCGTGGAGGCGGGCGAGCGCCTTGGCTTCCTGCCCGGGGATATGAAAGAGAAAGTGGATCCGTATTTGCGCCCGCTTTACGACGCACTCTACGACGTGCTCGCACCTGAGCGTGTGGAGCGCGGGCTGGAGACGAAAGCGATTGAAATCGCGCCACTTGCTTTTATGCGGGGCCGCACGCTAAGCCATGCGATCATCATTCTCGATGAGGCGCAGAACTGCACGGCCATGCAAATGAAGATGTTCCTCACACGGCTTGGCGAAGGCAGCAAGATGATCGTAACGGGCGACCCTTCGCAGGTCGACCTTCCTCCTGGCCAGTCGTCCGGCCTCGCTGACGCTCTCTCGATCCTTGACGGCGTTGATGGCATCGCGCATGTGGCATTCACGCGGGCTGACGTGGTCAGGCATCCGCTTGTCGGCCGCATCATTGAAGCTTACGAAACGAAGCGCTAAGTTAAGCTCGTTATGACACCCCATCCCGCCATATCGAATGAGCCTGCTGCCTCCGTTGAGGATAACGCCGGTGAAAGCGACCCCGCCCGAACGTGCGCGGCAGTTTCTATTATCGATGAGCGTTGGCATTCTGCCACAGGCTTAACCGAGCTGATCCCGGAACTTGTAGCAACGAGCCTGTTGAAGGTTCAGTTGGCTCCCGAAGCCCACCTCGTGAGCATCGCATTGCTGTCCGATGATGATATCCAGGAGCTGAACAGGACCTTCCGCGGCAAGGACCGCTCGACCAACGTTCTCTCATTTCCCCCAGCGCCCGGCGTTGGTACGCTAGACAACGAAGACGGCCGGTGTCATCTCGGCGACATAGCGCTTGCCTATGAGACAGTGGCCGAAGAAGCGCAGGCCCAAGAGAAGACCATCACTCAGCATGCCGCCCATCTAGTGGTGCATGGCATCTTGCACCTAGCGGGTTTCGGCCACGAAAACGGCGCCGACGCGGAGTGCATGGAAAATGCGGAACGCCGGATCCTGCTCCGGTTTGGCATCGCTGACCCCTATGGAGATGATGATCTCCTGCCTCTATCCGCTCATTAATCCACACCCGGCAATAATCGAAGAGACAATGTCTACACAATCTGCATTTGAAACGGGGAAACCCAAAGCATCGCCGACCTGGCTGCAGCGCATGGCGGCCAATCTGGGTTTCACGAGTTCCGTGAGCCTGCGAGAGACTTTGCAGAGTGCTATTCGAGAGACTGGGGAGGATGAGGACACCTCTCTTTCTCCACAGGAACGCGCAATGCTGCTCAATGTTCTTGGAATCGGTGAAACGCGGGTCGCCGAGGTAATGATACCTCGCGCCGATATTGTCGCGATCGAGGAAGATCAGCCGGTTGGCTCGCTTCTAAGCTTATTTGCAAAAGCAGGCCACCCCCGCGTCCCCGTTTTCCGCGAAAGCCTCGATAACCCTGTTGGTATGGTTCACATCAAGGATGCGATGGCCTGGGCTACGCGGCAGCGCGCGGCTTCAAACGATTCACCGGTTTCCGGTCGCATGGGCCCCCCGATCGAGTGGGATCTAAACGCCACCATCGCGGAAGCCGGTTTGGTCCGCGAGGCGCTGTTCGTCCCGCCTTCTATGCCGGCGTTGACGCTTCTGGCGAAGATGAAGGCAAAAAAGATCCATCTGGCACTCGTCGTTGACGAATTTGGCGGCATCGACGGCCTTGCCACCTTTGGAGACCTCGTCGAGGAAATCCTTGGTGACATAGAGGACGAGCACGACAAGGCGCCGTCGATCCGGTCTGAGGATGAGGCATTCGTGGCAAGCGCCCGCACCCCCATAGAGGCGGTGGAGCAAATTCTGGGCATGCCGCTGTCGCCTCCGCCTGGAACCGGCGATGTGGATACTCTGGGCGGTCTGATCTTGGCCGAGGTGGGCAGCGTCCCAAAACGGGGACAGATCATTCACCACTCATCCGGTGTTACGTTCGAAATTGTCGAAGCTGGGCCACGGCGCTTGCACACCGTGCGTATTTCCAAACAACGGACATTACCATCTCCAGAGACGCCGCTGCTGCTTCCCTCTCCGGATGACGAATCTTCCAACAGCGGAGGGGAAACAGGTAGCCATCGCGGCGCGGCAAAGGCAGCATAAAATTTTAGCGATATTATACTTGTCAAACCCAAGGCAAATCAGCTAGGGCTTTGCAGGATGCGGGAGGCGCGCTATGAACGCGCTTAATCACCCGGCGCCAAAGCAATACGGACCGCGCTCTCTTACTGGCCATGAGATTCGTGGGGATCGCATCGTGCGAATGGTTTACCTGGATGAGTCCGGAACCGGAAATCCCGCGCGCGAACCTTTTGTTGTTATTGCCGCAGTAATAGTCAATGCTGATAAGCATTGGAAGGCAATAGGTCAGCATATCGCTGATATGGCGCAAGATGCAGTTCCATCTGAAAGAAGAAGAGATTTTAAAGCATTTCATGCAACTGAGTTGTTTTCAGGCGGAAAGGTCTTTGAAAGGAAAAAAGACGATTTCGAATATTGGTGGCCTGTTCTAGATGAACTAGTTTCTCTTCCGAGTAAGTTTGATATTCCTATTGCATTTTCTTTTTTTCCAAGAAAATGGGCTGAGGAACGCCAGGAATATCAGGAACGAGCCAGCGATGCTGGAATGACGCCTGTCGTAAGCGCCCAAGCAGATGCTTTTGTTACGGCATGTAGTAGCATTGAGGAGTGGATGAATAATGCAGCCGATACTGACGAAGTTGCTCAGCTAATTATGGAGAACAACCAAGCTACAAGAAAAAATATAGAGTATATCCTTAGACTCATATCAGATCCACTAGGAAGGAAGAGTTATCACCCAGATATTAAGCCATATTCTGTTTCTAGGATTATATATCCTATGCATTTTGAAACTAAAAGCAGCACAAGCATTTTGCAGCTTGCAGACGCTTGCGCTTGGGCGATCAGGCGGCGTCTCTCCAGAGAAAGACACAGCGAAAGATTTTTCACCCCACTACGGGAGCATCTTATAAGCCATAAGAAGCACTTGCGTGTTCTGTTTGATCGCGAGAAAGCGGTTGAATTCAACTGAGCTTAGTTCGCCCGCACCCTCCCTATGCCCGGCTTGCGCGCTCCGAACAGAAACGGGGGCTGGCTATTTCTGTTTCTTGCCGCCTAAGCCAAGCTTCGTTTTTGGCGCTTTTGCTAATGCGTCGAACGCCTGCTCAATTTCCGGCAGGCGTTCTTCGATCTCATGCTTTTTGGCGACTTCCCGGAAACGCTTGAACTGTTCTTCCGGCGCGAGATCCGGTTCTTTCTTTTTCGGCATGCCTATTTGATTTTCTTCTTTTCTTCGGATTTGACGCGCTTGCGAGATTCCTTGATGTGCTCAACTGCTTTGTGATCCTCAAGCATTGTGCCGCCGATGTCTGCAATGGATTTTCTCACTTTTTCACCAACATCAAAGTGAGTTTTATTGGCCAGTGCTTTGCCGACCTGACCACGGGATCGAAGCTTTTCAAGTTGCTCCTCAGTTTGGGTGGCTCGGAACATGTTAGCGGCCAATTCCGAACTCGGCATATGGTCTAGGATATCCTGCTTTTCCGTAAGCCCCTTTCGACGCTGAATGCCGCGCATGTCGAAACCGCCATAAAGGCCCTTGTAACCCTCGTTCTGAAATACAGCTTAGCGGCGCTGGCAAGCGACTTGTTGTGCTCTTTCATTTCCTCGCGAATGAGGATGCGGCGCTGATCTTCCGTGAGCGCTGGAGCTTGCGCTTGCGCCTCGTCGGCCAATTGCTGGCGTCTTGTTTGAACTGCGAAATACGTTTGTGCCGCAGCGATCTCGTGTTTCGACGGATCGCCGTTCATCGCGATGAGCCAAGATGCGAAGCGGGTAAGCTCGAAGTCCTTTTGCTCCCTGCTCGCCCCACTTCCAATTTGGACCATTTTCGTGACCTCACGAAAATGGTCTGAAACCTCTTCCCCGACATTGGCGCAGGAAACCATCGCCCGGCTTATTGCGGTTTCAAAATTTTCCCACCGCTTGTAACCGAGCAACGAGGCTAGTGTTCGGGCAGACCAACACTCGGCCCCTTCCCCGTCAACCCGCTTTGCATCCTCAAGCGCCTCTACTAAAGCGGTGATGGCGGCGGATCTGCTTTTATTATCAATGGTTGCAACCTGTTTCGAAGCCATCTTTGTTTCTTTCGGAGCCGTCTGGCCGAATCGCTCAAACGCTTCTCCAGATTGTATCTAGGTGCAATGGTTTACGGTAAGGCCACTTCGCACTTATCAACGCTTTCGCCACCATCGCGGAAGCAAGGGGCCTTGCCAAGCCCCGACTTCCTTAGTCAGGCGTCCGATAAGTAAGGCGCTTGCCCTTGGCCCCTGCGACCATCTTGGAAGCCCGTTGCTCGTCGTTCACGCCCCGGCCGATGCGGTTGTTGTAACGGAAGTCGAATTCCGCAAGGTAGCGGTGAAGATGCTTCTCATCGCAGTGTTGATAAACGCCCTTCATCCCAACACGCTGTAATAGTTCTCAAGGGTGTTGGTGTGGCAGTCGCCAACCACATACTGTTGCTTGCTATGATCAACGGTCAAGTGCATGCCAAACTCACGGCCAATTTTGCCGTAGTAGGACGCCTCATCGGTCATGAGGATACTTTCCTTCGAGAGGTTAGCGTCCACAACCTTCTTAATATTAGCAGCATTCACTCTGTCGATTACGAAGCTGCGGACTTCGCCGCCGCGCTCAACAAGGCTTAACGCAACTTGCTTATGGGCATAGCCTCCAGCGCGCCTGTGTTCGCCTTTCTTCTTGCCGATGAAAGTCTCGTCCGCCTCAACGATCTTGCCTTCGCCGCCCATGGGTTCAGGAGCCGCCAGGCTGCCGGTCCGCATGGCTTCGCGAATGCGATGGCCGATGAACCAAGCAGTCTTGAGAGTGACGCCAAGGGTTCTGTGGATCTGGTTGGAGCTGATGCCCTTCTTAGATCCCGCGATCAGAAAAAAAGCCTGTAGCCAAATGTGCATCGGCACGTGACTTTTTTCGAAGATGGTGCCAACCTTCACATTGAACTGCTTGCGGCAAGCGTAGCACTTGTAAAGCCCGATCCGGGTAGCGTTCCCCTGCATCTTGTTAATGCGTTCGGTGCCCTTGCAATGAGGGCAAACGGGGCCTTCCGGCCAAATGCGGGCTTCAACCCATGCATAGGCCGCTTCCTCGTTTTGTAAATGGTCTTGTGAAAGCAATGACATAGCCGTAAATCCCTCGTTCTGTGATTATACATAGCACGGAGCATTGGGTTTGACAAGTATAATATCGCC
>JBAUNL010000471.1:0-7157 GCA_049579205.1 Rhodomicrobium sp.
CTCCACGATTTGCTTTCCTGACGGACCGAAACGCCTTCTTCCGCAGCACCAAGAACACGCTTACGCAAATCGACGCCGTAAGCCCGCGCCATCTTTGCCTCCCCCTTCAAGGAGACACACGACTCGCATTGTTCGCCGCTGTTGGGAATCCCGCGGCACAACCACTCGGATTTTAGAAAAGCGCTCTAGCTATAGCTAGTAGTATACATGAGACATTGTGCGCAACTTCAGATGGCGATCTGGCTTATTCAGCAACCTGCAATTTTGCAACCGGCGCTCGGCCCCTCCCTGGTTTTTCGCCTTCATTTTACTCAAAAGAAATCAAGCTTCTCCTTTATCTTTGCATAGCCCCGCCCAGAGGCGCTTCATCTTCAACACGGCGGCGATGCGATCTTACGAGCTTACTTTCATAATGAGTAGAAAATAAAGTTGTCTATGGCCGCGGCGAGTGCATTTCACTTCGCCTAATACTTCGGCGGATCTGGCAAAAGCATCCAATCCGTTATGTCATCTCGATCGATCAGCCGGTCACCGTCGTCGTGCCACTTTTTGAAGCCAGTGTTCCAATAGCCAATTACCATGCCGGTCTGCTTGCAATAGTTGCCTTTTCGAAACAAGAGAACAGGTCTATCATCTTGTAGGTGAGTACTTATCTTCTTCCACTCCAGTTGCTTTTCTTCGGGAGCTTCCCACTGACCACACCAGTGATAGGGCCGGGTTTTCCTCCAAATAAAATGGTCGGTGGGCGGGCCAGCGCGGCATTCACCACTCTTGCTGTCAAAATAAAGACGGTTCTCCGGATCAACGTCCTGACAGAAAAAGCGGCACGTTGCACAACACTTTGTCTTGGTCGACATAACTGTTAGCTCAGAGAAAGAGGGGCATGGCCAGACGGATACGGGCCGCCACAAAGCTCAGCGATCACCGAGTTTGAAACTGCTGGTTCTGCGATGATCCCGCCGGGCTTCGCGGCTTTATTTTCAAGCTTCGCGGCTTTATTTTCAATCCGTTCCAATATGCCCTTTGCACGCGTAAGGCGTGCCTCCCGTATTGTGGCAACTAATTCCT
The DNA here is from genome assembly GCA_049579205.1 of Rhodomicrobium sp. Taxonomy (GTDB): domain Bacteria; phylum Pseudomonadota; class Alphaproteobacteria; order Rhizobiales; family Rhodomicrobiaceae; genus Rhodomicrobium. Next base: position 1,069 of record JBAUNL010000471.1, read on the forward strand.
GGATCTCTGCTTCAAGCTGAGACATGCCTGCATTGATAAACGATTCCACATCTTCCTGGCGGCGCGAAGCATCCAGCGCCTGCTTCGCGGAAACTAGAAAGCGAGCCTTGAAAAATGTGCTGGTATCCCTTTCTATACGAGCCATCAGTCTTTCGTGATCTTCAACTCCGGCAAGTCCGTCCTTTTTTGTCGCAACGATAATGCTGTGCTGCGCCTGCGCGGGAAGAAGCTCCCGCCAACTTAAAAGTTCACTACGCTTCCAAGCCTGCGAGGCAGGCGTTGCCCAAAGGGCGATATCGAACCGCGAATAATTCCGTAATCTTGTGCGGCCGGTTGAAGTTAAGTGAAATGAAGCAGGGAATTCGATAAATTCAACCTCCTTCAAGAGCGGAATAGGAAATCTCACCTCGGCGCATATGATGGCCGTCTGCGAATCTGTGGGCGGCTTTGCGGTTTGTACGCCGCGCGCACGATAAATTACTTTCGCATCATCGGACGAAAAGAGCGATTGCCCTGTAGAAACTTGCTCAAACGCTTTTGATGTAATCCGGCGGCGAGACCCATCTACTCTTATGGCATAGGCGGCGTATGTGTCTCCATACATTACACGGACCAATGGACGAACGCGTCCCAATCCACCAGTCGAAACAACCGTCTCCCCCACCAGAGCGTTCAGCAAACTAGACTTACCTGCACATGCTTCACCTAAGATAACAAGAGCGAGAGGCCGCGAAACTAATTCCTTCAGCCTGACAACAGCCCGCATTTGAATTTTAGTGTACAGCGCGGGTGACGCTAACCACTGATCTAGCTGGCGCAGAAATTCCTCCGTGGGACTTTGAGGGGCAAGCGTAATCATCTAGACGCTCATTAGCAAGCAGCGCTTCGTTAAATCGTTGAGCTGCACCGAAAGAGATTCGTAACGTGCAATCCTGGCACCGGCTCGCCCCTCGAACTCCCCGACGGCTGCGGCATCTGCGTCATTCCCTGGCGGATGCGTTGCGCGCGCTTGATAAAGCCGAATTGACATTTCGAGCTGTTCTCCAATTGGCAGGATAGCACTCAACGCAAGCAGCCGCAGGTGCCGGACTCCATCGCTTGCAAAATGCCTGAGGTTGCCGCGGCTAGACTTCATAATCTCATTTAGAATGAGCAGAAATTCAGAAATTATGAAGCGCCCAAGGTAATCTTGCTCCTTTTTTGAGCCCAAACTTCCGAACCATTCCCAAAATTCCGCCGTTTCCAGAGACGTTGCTTTGCCAAGCGCGACAATCGGCGCAGATTGGTTCTTTCGTGATACCATGCCGAACTGTTTATCGAGCGCCGGAAGCACCGCCTTGATCATATCGTGCAATTCAGACTCAGCTTGGCGATGCTTGTCGGAAAAAAACTTTCAAAGTGTCATTATAGTATCTGGCGAAGCCATCCGCTAGCTCCGATCGAAAGGCCAACCCATCTGCTATCGTACCGGCTCACCTCCGTCAAGATAACGCACCTCCCCGTGGCCCGGAATGCAAGCTTAAATGGATTTCTTTTGACATATCGGGCGACATGGGCGGCGTTACTTTTTGTAGCAGTCTGTTCGGGTTTTCCAACGGGAGACAACGGATCATGAGCGGTCAATGGCTGCTGGGTCATGAATGGAATCCTAGCGCAAAGCGGCATCGCTAGTGTCGTAAGATTCGGAGTCGGCTGCGATATCATGCAACTTAAAGGGGTGGAGCAGGTTCGTTAAGGGGCCTCGGCCACGGGCAACTTGATGGTGCAGCAACTGATCAGGTGCGGGAAGGTTAATTGCGAAATTTCCAGCTGAGAAGCTGCACTTGTTCCAAAAACGACTGCGGCACTTATGATAAGAATACTTAAGCCTTTCCGAAAGACATCTTTTGATACCAGAACAGTCGGAAAGAACAGTATCATTACGATCATCAATGTAAGAATTATCTCTAAAGCTCCACGTTTGTAGCCGTTTCCAAAGTCTATCCCAAAAATGGTATCCCTAATTCTATCCAAAGCATGCCAGTTACATATAAATAGCAACAATAGAAGGCCAAGAATTTCCGCGTTAATTGGTATTAGTGTGTTTATGAAGCAATAACATAAAGAAATTACAGACAAAAATATCACTAGTGTAAAAGATGTATCGGAAATTGTTAATATTCTAAGGCCAAACGAGATCAAGAAAATTACGGGCCAGATTATATAAGATACCACAAATACCCGGATCAAATTGTGCCACCTTGGAACATTACTTGGAGTCCCGCTTTCTAATATTAAGGCTCCGACTGCTAAACTTGTATAAAACAAAAGGAACGAAAGGGCCATCGCGTCCTTATTTGAGATGGTTATTCTAAATGGGGAAACAATGAAACCAAAAAACAGGGTCATAACCGCCGAATAGTCAGCCACTACCCGCCGCAACCACTCGGCGGACGCGATCTCATTCGACCAACCAGCCATAATTGTCAGCGCACCACCAGCGACGCCGATCGAAACGAGCGTTTGGCCAGCCACCTCCTTCCACGCCGTGATGAACAATTTCGTCTGCTGCATCGTGGTCATGGGTTCCCACCACCAAATATTGACCTAGGGTTATCGCAGAAAAAAAACTGGGTGCCAATATGCCTGCACATTTGTCTCGGGGACAATGCTTACAATGTCATTGAGGACAAAGAAAGTGGCTTAAACCGGCAAATGGCGCACGAGCGCGATAGGCTCGCTATTTTCCATCGTAGCATCGATTAGGTTCCATGGCTGCGGCTCCAGCGAAGTGCATGGCTGTTATCATTCTGATATGGATGGATTTGGAAAAGCGGCCTTGGCACGGCCAGACTGATCCGGTTTTTCTGTCCAGCATTTGGAGATGTATTCGTTGGGCGTAAGACCTCGAAGAGTTTCAGCCGTCTCCATCGACGGCCATGGCCCGCGCCGATGGATGAACTCGGCTTTGTTGTAGAGGCCGTTGATCGTATCGGCGAGCGCATTATCGTAGCTGTCGCCGATGCTGCCAACGGACGGCTCGATGCCAGCGTCCGCAAGCCGTTCGATGTACTTGATGGTGCACGAGCCCGCCACCCAAGACGGGTCTGCGCTCGTGGAGTGCCTGTTCCAGCGCATCGAGCACAAAGCCTGCATGGGCCGTGCGGGACACGCGCCAGCCGACGATCCGGCGCGCGTAGGCGTCGATCACGAAGGCGACATAGACAAAGCCCTGCCACGTCGCGACGTAAGTGAAGTCGGAGACCCAGAGCACGTTCGGCCTGGGTGCCTGGAACTGGCGGTTGACGCGATCGAGCAGACAGGGCGCAGCCTTGTCGCTCACCGTCGTGCGTACCGGCTTGCCGCGGTGATGCCTTGAAGGCCCATCGCGCCCATCAGGCGGGCGATGCCCTCCCGCTGCATCCGCTGCCACACCTTGCGCACGCCATAGACGGCGAAGTTGTCGTCGAAGATGCGCCGGATCGCGGGCTTGAGCGCTTCGTCCCGCTTGGCGCGATCAAACAGCCGGTCTGGTTTGCGCCGCTTGGCGGCATGGTCATGGTAAGTGGACGGGGCGATCGGCAAGACCTTGCAAATCTGCTCGACCCCATGCGCATCCCGGTGATCGTCGATGAACGCGATCATGGTTTGAACCGGCGGTCGAGCTCCGCCTGCGCAAAATAAGCTGACGCTTTACGCAGGATCTCATTGGCTTGCCGAAGCTCGCGGTTCTCACGCTCCAAGGCCTTCAGCCGCTCAGCGGTATCGGTCGGGACGCCGGCGCGCTTGCCGGTGCCGGCCTCGGCTTTCTTGACCCATTCGTTGAGTGTCTGAGCCGTGCAGCCGCTCTTGGCGGCAATCGAAGAGATCGCCGCCCACCGCGAGGGATGGTCCCTCTCCTGGTCGAAAACCAGCCGCACGGCCCGCGAACGGACCTCAGGCGAAAACTTGTTCGTTGACTGCTTTATCATAGCCCCATCCTCTCAGGAGTTGGGGCCTCCGGCAAACCCGGGGCGGTTCAAATCGTTGCGGCCAGATCGCCTTTAATGATCAGCCAGATTACTGTCCATAGAGCTCATGGGATTGCAGAGCCTTCTGAGCATGAAGCGAACGAGCTTAAGGAAAGCAAGCGCGGTTCGTGTCAGATTTTCGAAGTCCTTGGCGAGCCTTCGGCAGCGGCTGAGCCAAGCAAGGGTGCGTTCGACAACCCATCGCTTTGGCAATACGGCAAAACGTCGCTATCAGAAGGATGCCGCCATCGCGATCCTGGGTATCGGCGGGATGAACAATAGCCTGGAGCAGGAACCCGAGGGTATCTACAAGAATATGCCGCTTCTTACCCTTGATCTTTTTTCCTGCATCGTATCCAGCCGGATCGATCGAGGCCCCCCTTTTTCTGCGCTCCTCATACGTGGCCTGAAATGTTCAGAAGGCGCTTATCGTACATCGGACCCTGCCGATGACGGCGATCCTTTCGGCTTCGGAGTACAAGCAGAGCAGGAAAAAGATGAAATGGGGGATGGGACGCGCGCCGCTGATCTTTGGCGTGAAGACGAGATTCCTGCCCGGGAGCGGCACTGATACGTTCGCAAAATAAAGATAAACTTGGATTCCCCAGCGAAACAGTATGCAAGCTAAATTGTCGGCAAGCCCCAGACGATGCCAGCCGCCAGGAGAACGTAAAGCATGGCCCTTGCTCCCCACAATTACCTATTCCCGTTTGGCGTCAGCTGGAAGGCTCGTGACCACGATAACATCCGCTCGAACTAAAATGGCCGCTATTGGCCATACCAGACCAACGTCGCATGGACCACCGCGCCGGGACCGTAGCCAATCGCACCATTACGGCTGAGGAGATAACGGAATGACGAGGTTTGAACGCCTGTCGCCGGAGTCCGCCCTGGCCTGCCTCGTGATGGTGGCTGTGCTTGTAGGCCTGGGCCTGTGGATATCCAAAACACCTGCGCCGCCATCGCCGACTCATCACGTGGCGCACGGTGCAGGTGACCTCGACCTGTATCGTGGAATTATTGCAAAGGTGCGGGGCGGTGCGCGCTACGAGGAGACGGCGGTGTTGGAGCATCGCGCCAAGCACTATCCATTGCGGCCGCCTCTGGTGGTTCGACCGCCTTTGCTGGCCAACTTCTTAGCGAGGTTGCCCAATGATGCGGTCGGCGACACGATTCTAGCCGTTCTCGGAGCAATCGGGATGGGTGCCTGGGCCGTTCGCCTCCTTGAACTGAAGCTTCACCTGGCGGTGAAGGTCTTCACAGCCGTCGCTTCATTTAGCGGGTCGATTATAGTTTTGACTGGCCATGACGTTTCCTTGTTTCATGAGTACTGGGCCGGACAGCTCATCTCCTTATCGCTAGCTGTTCGAACAAGGAACCGCTTCACAGCCTCAGTGATCCTCGGGCTCCTAGCGGCCACAATCCGGGAAACCGCCATGCCCTATCTTGTTGTGATGGCGCTCGTTGCACTTTGGGAAAAGCGGTGGCGGGAGGGGTCAGCCTTCGCTGTGGCGCTGGCGGCGGTGATTGGGGCGCTTACCCTGCACGTTCACACCATACAAGAGTTAAGCTGGCCGGATGATTTAGCATCACGGGGTTGGGTCAAGCTAGGCGGGTGGCGATTTGTCCTGTCAACTGCTTGCAGCTGGAAAATGTTTGGCGTTGCGGCGGGCACTTGGGCCGTGGCCATTTTAGTGCCCTTCTCCCTGCTGGGTGCACTAGCACTGAAGGGGCCGACGGGACTGCGCCTGTTTTTTCTATTGGGCGGCTACACGCTAGGCTTTCTTGTAGTCGGGCGCCCAGAGAACTTTTACTGGGGGCTGATCATTGGACCCCTCACGGGCGTGGCGCTTGTCTTTGCGCCGTTAGCCCTTTGGGATCTGGTACGGCGAGTTCTCGTAGGCAGTTGGCGTCCGATCCGAGCAATCCTCGCACTGGCTAAAGACGGCATCGTGTCGAGCGCCTTCAGACATCGAAGCCTTTGATTTGAGTCTGCCTAGAGCGTTATCTCCTTTGTCGGAATCATAGGGGGGATTTCCTTTTGTGGCGAATGATGGGGTGGACGGCCCTGTGCGGCATTGACCTGCCATAGTGGCATTG
>JBAUNL010000472.1:0-10450 GCA_049579205.1 Rhodomicrobium sp.
GGCCTGGAAATAATCACGGAAGGTTGCTTGGTTGGGATGCCGGAACGCCATCGGCCTCCTCCAAGCTTCAACTCGCCAAAGTCACCAACATCGATCGCTCTGGGCGGAACCGGCTCCTACGTCTCCGACCCCACTTTTTATGCTCCCAGCTCATGTCATCAACCTGGCATAGATCTGGTAACGGATCTGACACGAACCTTTCAGATAAACCTAACCATCTAAATCCTACTTGGCCTTGGAAATTTCGCACTCCGGCCGGCCCTTCGAATTATTTCTCTACCGGCAAAAGTCTCGCAGCTCTGCACGCTCCGCAGGGCCCTTCCGGCAAGAGCATCAGGAAGACTGCTCTTGCCTTGGGCAAGCTGAGCGCCCGCTGACGCGAGGTCTCTTTCCGGCTTCGTGGTCCTTTGCGGGCGCAAAGACGATCGCCTTGCCAGGAGCCGCGGCCCAGCACGGCCGTGACATGCGCTTCGGGCGCAATGCTTGCATATTGCGCCGGTGACGCAAGTGCGCCGCTCAGCTGTTCGGGCGATCAAAGACGCGGCCATCCACGGTGCGTTTCAGGTTTTTGCGAAATCCGGCGGAGAAGATCTTCTTTTTTGGCCGCTTGCCATTTTCACCCCGTAAGCGTTGCGTCTTGGCCTTGATATGCCCGTTGCTGCCGCCGTACCGTCCCTGGTCGTTGGGCCGCGGCTCAGCCTGCCATTTCGGGGCTGGCCGCGGTCTGACGCACGCTGGCCATGATCTGCACCCCATTGAGCGCGCCTTCCGCAACATTCCGGCAGCGCCTGAGCTCGCTCGCACCGGCATGCCCATGCCGGTGAAGCGTTGGTTGAGAGCTGCTAGTTAAGCGAGCGGCTCCCTATACCAAGGTCATGCCATGAAAACCTGCCGTGAGTTCAATTACTTGCTTAGTTGCCTAGCAATTTCTGAACCCAAGGCGAGAGCGAGGCTGTACGGGCCGCCCAGCCGAGGCCATCCGGCAATGCCTTGCTGAAGATAGGGATGGCTTCATTCTGGCCGTCGTACCGGCCTCGCGCCCTGTGGGCACCTGTCAAATTAATCTAAAGGTGATGCTGATGCTGCTCTGGTGTTCCACATCAGACCCTATGGAGCAGAGTGCTAAAAACTCAACCTTTTGCGGATTTGACTGCCACCCTACTCAGAGGTTGATCGATAGTCCCTTATACATACGAGGCTCGACATAGCCGAAGCTCGGCGATTCCATGACATGCAGCTGAAGATTGAAGAGGCGGGCGGCATCCGCGTCCTTGTTGGCCCATTTGAACCAGATCGGCACGGCCACGCGTTGCAGCTTTTCGAGGTCCTCGGCCGGAAGGCGGTTGATCTCGGTTCCGGCCTGCTCGAACTTTTCCCAGGCCCCCATGTCGGCGGTTTGGACGGCGGCGTGATGGGTGCGTGAATAAACCTCGATCTCGTCCTCAAGCCAGTCCTGCATCTTGGGCGACAGCTTGCGCCAATGCTTGAGGTCCACGCAGAAATCCATGAGGTCGGCAGACTGATAGACCGACTCAAGGCCCCTCGGTCCCATCCAGATATATTTCGTGACCTTCTGGAAGCCGAGGCTCCAGTTGACAGCTGGGCCGACATAATCGGCGGCATCGATGGTGCCCTTTTCGAGCGCAGAGAACACCTCCCCCCCCCGGCAGAAGCGTTGTCTTCGCACCGATGGCTGCAAAGCCTTCCGCGATCATGCCACCCGGCACACGCAGCTTCAAACCCCTAAAATCCTTGATGGACCTGATGGGTTTCTTCGAGTGAATGATGTTGGGCCCGTGATGAATGCGGCCGGCATAATAGAGACCCTGCTTCTCAAAGACCTCCCGCGCGATCTTGATGCCGCTAGCTCCCCGCCCGTCCTTTCCTTGATTGTGCTGCACCATGTCCTGAAGGTTTCAAGACCCACGCCAGCAGGCCAAGAGGTTTGCACATTCCAAGTGGTGGTCTCGGCGGCCGCGGCATTTCCAATAAAGGGGGCGGCAACCGCCGCGGCCGCAACAGTGCCCGTGCCCGCCTTGAGGAACTGGCGGCGCGATGATGCTGGCGAAGTGTCACCCATGAAGTTCTCCCCTTTGCTGCGCCGGGTTAGCCACAGGCAGCGAAGCCCGCCCCAGCAAAATCTACTGCTGTTGGCCTCCGGGGCGCAATTGGGACGCGCTTCGCTAGTGCTCCGATTCCGGCATTTGCCCGGGATCAAAGGACCCCTAGCAACTCCACTAGGTCGAAGAGCCTACGATCTCGTTTTCGACAGCCAGTTCGTGAGCGAAGAAAACTAACGGCTCATCCAATGCCGGCTGCTGCAGTCAGGGCAATCGCCGGGCGGCATTTCAGATTTCGATTTTTTGCTGAGCGCGGGCGGCGCGGCGGCTCGAAGCCGGGGAGGATTGAGAGTTCGGGTAAGGATAGCTATGCTCAAGGCGCAAATTTTTTGGGAGGTAATAGCATCATGCGCTTCATAAAGCAGGTTTTGATCGCCGCGATCGGGTCCTTGTGCCTGATCGGATTTGCGGCGGCAGCGGAACTGACGGGGGCAGAAATAAAGGATTTGATCTCCGGCAAAACGATCTATCTCGAAACAGCGGCGGGATCCGTGACCGGCACGGTGGGTCAGGGCGTGATCTACTATGCGGCCGATGGCACCGCGCTCTACAAAACCCCAAAAGGCGTGATGTGGCACGGCACTTGGTCTATCAAAGACAATACCAATTGCTCCAATTGGAAAGAAGCTCCTAACGCCGCTTGCTCCAAATACGACAAGCAGGGCGACAGCGTCTCTATACTCAACGCGGCCACCTCTCAGGTTCGCGCGAAGATCTTGAAAACCGCGGCGGGCAATGCGGAGAAACTGGCGCCGTAGCGAAGCGTGCGGGGCGGCTTTCGGATCACGATCATTGATAAGCTTGGCCGAGCAGGTCACGGATCTCGTGGAAGCATTGCCGGTGCGGACGCGAGATCGCGCGATAGCCGGGGGACCTGTCTCGTAGGGGGCTCTGCTGGTGGGAAGGCAAGCAGTGCTGGTACCGCTCAGGGGTATTGTCGCAATGCGTGATGAGGCCTCTTCCCACTCGCAACGCGTTGATGAAATCACAACCCTGCCGGGCTCGAACGAGCGGGGAGCCAGCGAGCCGGGGCGGGCGGCGCCTTATACGCTGCGCTCGCTCATGCCGGTTTGCAGTGCCGCTGGGCAGTGGCGGCGCTAACAGTCACACGTTGAAGCTGACGGCCGGTCCCATCTGCCCCAAGTCACGCTTTCCGGTCTTCCTGCGCGGGGGGCATGGATGGTTCCGAGACTGAAGGGATAGCCTATGGCTTGGAAGGCTCTCTCGAATTGAGACAACTTGGATTCATGCTCAAGCCTGAATAGCCGATCGACGGTTTCGCGGCGCACCCTCAAAAGCCGTGCGAGGTCAGCCCGTGTCAGGCCTTCCGTTCTGCAAAGCATGTACAGCAGCGATTTTATATAGGTCAGCAGCGTCACTTCTGACCAATAGCCCCTATTTTCCTGTTTGGCTTCCGGATGGGGCAGTTCTTCCCTATCCGCCATTCGTGCTGCAATAGCCTCCTCAATGGCAGCTTGGGCACATCTTGGCGCTGCATCGATTGTTTTGCTGAAAGTCGAGACTCCGGGAAACGCGGGCACCGTTACGAGCAACGTCCCATCATCGTCCCGTTCTACCTCGATTTCGTACCACACCGCTTTAGTCCTCTATCCCCAAGTCCTGCAAAATCTTCTTCACAAGTCCGGTGCCAAGTTCATGGCGGCTGCCGTGCTTGGACATTACCGATTTCCTTCCATCGCGTCTCCTGTAACGTGACCACTCCCGCCCCGATGGTTTTCGAAGGTGCAGCCGTGTTTCTTCAGCAGTTTCTCAAGTTCGCTGCTCTTCATGAAAAAAGGCCCTTCCACAGATATGTGGAAGTCCACAGATGTGCGTAATTTTGCGATGATGGAGAGCGACCGCAGACGCGGGGTCTTTCCGGCTTGGCGGTCCTTTGCGGGCGCAAAGAAGATCGCCTTGCCATGAGCCGGGATACAGCACCGTGGCTTTGACAGGCGCTTCGGGCGCGATGCTTGCGCCTTTTGCCGATTGAGGATAGCGCCAAATTCGCTTGGCCCTCACCAGATTGCCTTTCCCGTCTTGCGATCAGTGACGCGGCCATCGAGCGCGCGTTTCAGGTCCTTGCGAAATCCAGCTGACCGGATCTTCTTCTTAGGCCCATTGCCGGTTTCGCCCCTAAGCCTTTGCGTCTTGGCCTTGATATTCGCGTCGCTGCCCAGCGAATTATGCGGCCTGCCATAGGTCTTGAGGCGGCTGCAGCGCCCATGCACATAGCGCTGATTTTCAATCCTGCCCCATTCATACTCTCTGCCCTCGGGGAAAACGTGCTGGCACAGCGCGTGATCGCGGATGGCCGTTATGGCGTCCTCGAGCCTCAGCGGCTCGTGACAGATGCCGCAGGGAATGACGCCGCCCTGCCGGATCGCCAACTCCAGCACCCTTCTTTCGCTGAGCCTGCAATGCGTCATGTCACCTCAATCGATAGGATGGACCTACGCGGCTTTGAACAGGCCGTAATCACCCTTGCTCGCAGATCATTCTGCAGCCTTTTGTGCCAGCGCCTGGCTGGCTTCCTGTTTGAGCTTGGCTTCGGCCAGAACCTCATCCGACCGCTTGGCGATCGCCACCGCCTCGGCCTTCTTCTTGGCGTGGAATTCGCGGATGCCGCTGCGATTGCGTCCATACCAGGCGGAGAGCATTTGGGGCTGGTCGCGGTTGGCCTCGATGAAGGCGAGGCAGCGGTCGGCGAGCTTGCCGAGGGCGACATATTCGATCGGCGTATTCGGGCCGAAATCGAACATGATCTCCTCGCCATTGCGCTTCTGCCGCTCAAGCCGCGCCTGCTCCTGGGCAAGCCGCAGTGCTTCCACGGCATCAAGGCGCGTTTCTTTCGGAGTCCTCGTAAACCGCGCTCAAATCGTCCGGCCAGCCCTTGCGCAGCGCCTGCGCTTCGGCGCATTTGGCGAGCATCAGCCTGGGCATCTTGAGCCAGCTCTCTTTCTTAGGATCGATGCTGACCTTCCCGGTCTTTTTCCATTTGCCGCCCGGATGCTCCTGCTCCCATTCTTCGCGCAGCGGCACGAACTCGCTCCAGAAGGCCTCACCGGTACATCGATGCCAGCCGCCACGGGCGTGCTTCCAGACATGGGTGACCACGCGCTCGAGCCCAAGCGGGTTTAACGGATCGGGCGGCAGGGCCTCCTCGATCGCGGCCAGCGCCTTCTTGCGGTCCATGAGAGCGGGGAGGCTGCGCGCCTTGGCGAGTTCTTCGCCGCGATCGAGCTTTGAGGGCCGATAGTGATAATCCGGCTCGTTCTCATCCGGCCGGTAAGAGCCAGTACGGGCGGCAATGGCGCGCAAGCCTTCGATGCCGGTGACAAGGGTGAGTTTGCGAAAGCTTTGCTCTCTATTGTCCTTGTGGAAGACAAAGGCGTAGCACTGCCGGCGCAGGGGATCGAGGCCGGTCCTGCGGCAGAGATGCATGAAGGTTCGGAACTCGTCATCATTGCAGGCGGCGGCCACCGTGCGCCGGATCAGCGCGATATCGCCCGGGGTGAAGTGGATGAGCCCGCTCATCATTGCCTCCGGATGCTGACCACGAAGCCGCCATTAGCAAGCTGCGCGCCCGCGATGCTTTGGCCGGGCGAGCAGGCCAGCAGCGCATCAAGGAGCGCTTTCTCATCGATGTAAGGCTCCGGCTGCACCGGGGGCGGGGTCACCCAAAACCGCACCGGTATATCGGCTTCCTCGATCATGATGGCTTTGGGCCGGGCATGGGCGAGCGACACCGTGCCGAAAGGGGTCGCCTCCTTTTTCAGACCCGCGGCATCCCATGGCAGCGGCGATGGCGGCCCGTGTTGCCTCGATGCGGCTTTTGAGCCGTCGGCTGGTGGGATGGCGTAAGCTTCACTATGCACAAAAGGGATCCGGAAGATGTGCAGCCCCGTCCGTATGACCCTCTCAAATCCAACGCTCTGGTAGCCTTATTCTTTTTCCGCGGTGTGAAATCTGGGTCGGGGCTCGAACTTTTCCCAAGCCCTCAAGCGGACTAGGCACCATTACGCGGGGACATAAAATGCCTAGCCGCCTGACCGCGCCCGTGGAAGGGGGCACTTTTGGGGCGGGTCACTCCGAGCCTACCGGCTCACTTTGACGGGTTTATGAAGGTGATTTGGTCTGCCAAATGAGCGGCTAAGCGGCGCTTCCGCCTCCGGGTGACAGTTTTCTCCCCGTCCATCGCACTAGCGCTGATAGTGGGTTCAGCGAAATGGCGCTGCACGTGCTGGCCTACGATCTCCCTCGCGTAAACTATTCGCGCTTTGTGCTGCTCCACGCTCATAAGAGTGTGATTGACAAACCAGGCGGCACGGCCATGCGGCTGCTCCTCGAGCAGAACCCCCGACCGTACGTGCAAGCTCATCTCTGATTTCGCGAAGGCTATGAGCGCTCTTCTTGTTGAGAAGGCTTCGCGCGAGAGCATAAGACAACTTTGTTACCTTGATCTGCAGATTCTTGAACCCTATGGGTGAATACAACTGCACCGGCAGCTATCAAAGTAAGCCGCTCGTCTAAATCTTGTTGATTTCACTTGAGCTTATGCTAGCCTTTGACCGTCACCGGCCGGCACTTAATTGGTGTGTTGATTTTCTTCGTCAATCAGAGGTTTGCTGCAGGAAAGTATTGAGATACGGTCTTAGAAAGTGAAAGAATACATGTTTTTTTATCCACAGGAGCGTTTGGCGCTTTTCATCGATGCATTAAACCTGCATGCCACAGCCCGCACATTGGGCTTCGTTGTCGATTTTAAACGCCTGCAGGGGTTCTTCGGTGAAAGAGGGAAACTGATTTGCGCTTGTTATTTTACGCCCCCTCCTCAAGAAAAAAAAACTCATGCTTTTCTAAACTGGATGAGCTCCAATGGATATTCTGTCGTCGTTAAGCCGGGGATTGAGAGCGAGGAAGGAAGACCCCATCACAGAAGTAGGAACAACATCTGTGTCGATCTTGCCGTCCATGCTCTTATGATTGCAAATAATGTTGATCACATTGTCATCCTTTCGGGTGACGGAAATCTGCGGCGGCTGGTTGAAGTGCTGAAAAGAAAAAGGACGCGAGTGACCGTCATATCGACGCTGAAAACCTCCCCGCCCATGGTCACCGATCAGTTGCGGCGCGAGGCTGATCAGTTCCTAGAGCTCGCAGAGCTAGCCCCGGTACTTCGGCTCTCCCCATCCAAAACGGCGGATATAGGCGTCGAAGTTTCACCCGTTTCCACCCTGCCAACAGCGAGCGACGACCAGGATCGCTGGGAACAGATCCGGAGCATATGGGCAAACGCGCGGGACCGACTTGAAGCAGCAATTAAAGCAATTCCGGACGGAAGAGTGCGGCGCAAATACGAAAGCATAGCGCGATACAGTTATGCCCCAATAATCGAGCAGTTGGTCGCGGACGGAGCAATCGGCCAGGAAAGCGCGGACGCAGCCCGAAGTATGAATGACAGCTTTTTATCGCTTAGAACAAAAAAGCAGTCCGTTTCGGCGGACACATTGACCTGCTTCAAAACCTGGAAAACTGACATCGATCGGCAACTTCCTCCAATCAAGCAGCCTGCATAAGGTCACGCGAGCGGCTTCTTCGGGAGTCGAGATGTGGCGCGATGGCGGCAGGCTGAACATATCTGTTGGCCGCCCCTTTCGTCTGGCGGTGCCTCACGGTACAGCCCTGGCTCCGTTTCCACATCCACCGGGTCACCGGAGGCGGTTACCCGCCCCAGGTTCATGTCGGGCCTTGACTCGGTCATGCGCGACTTGGCCAATGCGATTATCTCGTTATTTGAAACTTGTGGCACATTGAGCTTGCGTTTAAGCTCTGCAATATCCGATGCGGAAACACCTTCCCCAACAACAACGCGTCAGCGCCGTCTCTCGTTGACGGATGTGTAACGCGGCTTGCTCCGCGTCATTGTGTATGGGGCTGGCGACAGCTTCGGTTGTGAAGCTTCACGCAAAGCTATTTCAAGTTCTAGATCATCCATTGCTCGCAGCCTTTCTGCGCTCTTCCCGCAAAGCCAACAATTCCTCATAGCTGAGGCTTCTATAATCAATCGGCTCGGACTCCGGTGCTTTCGCCGTGACGCCTTCCGGCACTCTGCCTTCACGCAGCACCCTTACCAGCTTGATGCATTCTTTCATTTCGCGGTTTAATGTCACGATGTGTGCGTGAAGCTGGTGCACTTGTTTCGCCAACACTTGCACCTTCACTTCGAGTTCATTCACGAGCGTGCGTGTTTTTAGATAAGCACCTTGATTCCCGCTGGTGCCTTTCGGCCACGGAGGTCGGAGTCCACTCGTATTTGGATTTGGGTTTCTCGCCATTACCGCAATCTGTCACAACTAAAGCTCTGGCAATAGTTATTTCTTCAGTGAAGATAATGTGCTGTTATGCACTTGGTGAGTGCTTTCAATTCCGGATTTCCTGAAAAAAAATCGAGCGGTTTTATCACTGGCGGACAATTGTCCGTGGGTAATGAAACTGACGAAAATTAGGAAAGTGAAATTGTAGAGTTTCTGGAATTTGAAAAAAAGTTACAGGATTGTCTCACTTGCTGGCCGCGCGGCGGCGGCGGCAAGCATGCTTTTGAGCGATCTGGTTAGCCCGGAATTGATCTGTCAGCTTGGGGTAAATCAGGCGAGTAACGGCGCAGATGTGCCAAAAAACTGGCACAGATGAACCATTCACCCGCCCAGCTTACGATGAAACCGAAACTGGTATTGCGGCTAATCCCGGCACGCCCGAAACCGATGCGGACCCGCACAGCCTCACTTGCATCCCAAAAATGAGCGGCGACTGCGCTGTTATGGGCTATAGCCGAAAGTGTTGATGAAGCTGGCAGAAGTTGCTCTTCAACGATGGAATTGGCGATCAAACGGTGAATGTGATCACCCAAGTCTGGCAGCCCGGATGTTGAAAAGAGCGCTCTTGCATAATGGTCAAGGACCTCGCCGGGATCGCGGCCTAGGCTAGCCTCGAGAAGTTTTCGAACGCCGCAGTGAGAGGCATGTCTGATAAATTGCCAGGTAATTAGACCCTCAATGGCAAATGGTGACTGCCTCAAAGCGGCGTTCGCCCAAAGCGCGCTTGTCAAAATGACTGGGATATCTGCATGTGGAAGCTCGCGCTTAAGGGCAGCCCGCACCTCATCCCTGGCACGTTCGCCTTCTGTTTCGATATCGGAAAGCGTATCTATTCTGTTGATGACGGCAATAATCCTATTGCGCTTTAGGCCGCGAAGCAGCCGCAACAGGGAAATATCGCTTCGCGAAAGGGGCTGCTGTGCCGTCAGGACAAGAACATAAACATCGGCTTCGGCGAAATTCGCCCTGGTTATCTCGTCCCGGACAAAAAACAGGTCGTTGACGCTCGGCGTGTCGATCAAAACCGAGGGATAAAATATTGGGTTGTCGTCAAGAAAAACCTCAGCCATGCGAGTTACCTCGGAAAAAAGCTTGCTTTGAAGGGGCGCGTCTTTCTTCGTGAAATCACCGGTACTTACATAGCTCTCCATAATCTCGGGCGTGACAGCACTGAAAAGATGATGCTTAGCCATAAGCCTTGCATAATCCAACCCTAGGCGCTCCTGGGCGCGCTGCCTCAAGCGGTCCAGGCTGCGCTTGCTAGGGGAAGAGACAGAAGCCCGGATTGGTTTGCATCCCGCGCTTCCGGCTTTGCGAAAGCTCTTCCCACTCCTGCTCAGTAAAAAAATGAAACAGCGCCGAATTCGCGGGATGTTCCAAGGAACCGAAATACACTTTCGTAACTACGGCCGTTGAAGGATTGACGTCCGTCGGTAAAAAATCGGCGCTTCATGATTGCGTTGATCACCGAACTCTTGCCGCTCTTGACCTGTCCGACGAAGCTATTCGCGCTTTGTGCTGGTCCACGCTCTTAAGGGTGTGATTGAAAAACCAGGAGACACCGCCGTGCAGTCGCTACTCCAGGAGAACCCCCGAACGTAAAAGCGATCGGAATTTGTTGTTTTAAAAGCGCCTTCGCTCGGCAGGTTGGTTTCGGTTGTTACCTCGCGAGCAACCTACCGCAACCTAGAAAGGACTAGAACTCAACTGCCAGCCTACAGCCAAGCCTCTATAACTTCAGCTGGAAATCAAGCTGCTCCTCTAAATCCCGTTGATTTCACTCAAGCTTATGCTAGCGTTTGATCGTCACTGGAGTGAGGTCCAGAAGTTGGAGCGAGAACACGAACTCGGTATTGTGCGCCGCGCCTTTGCCAAGCATGTGATGGCAGAGGCCATGGTCAATGATGGCCGTATTGAGGCAGCCTTCGCGCAAGTGCCTCGCGAGGACTTCCT
>JBAUNL010000473.1:0-2690 GCA_049579205.1 Rhodomicrobium sp.
CATTAACGCCGTGGTGCGCCTCGTGCGGGCGTCACCCCACCTCAGCCGCCCAATCCCCCTGATGCGGGCGGCAATTTCTCATTTTAGGGTCATTTTAGGGAGCAGAAACACCCTAAACAGTGGAGGAACCGTGTTCGATCACCACTGTTTTGGCCTGGTATTTTACATTTTTTTTCATTTTGCGATTCCGCTTTTGGCCAAATCCGGACGTGAGCAATCCGATTTCATCCGGGGTGCTGCTTGATGAGGCGGCGACCGCAGCACGCCAGCTCGGACTTAGGGTAAATGCAATTACCGCCAAACCGAGCTTAAAAAGGGCAAAGCAAATTACGCTGGCGAGGGGGAAATCATGGCGCATTTGAAGATTTTGAAGGCTACCGTGATGGGTTCGGCAATTGGTGTAACCGGCTCATGGCCCCTGGGGGCCTTTCATCCTTGGGACCGATACAGTCGTCCGCGATGCCGGCGCGTCCGACCCAGTGGATTTGAATGCCTTGCAATATCAAGTCCAGCATTTGCCTGCTGAGACCCTTCAGTTCTTGCTCGGGAGCCGGTATTGCGAGACCGACATCTTGTCAGAAGAAGCCTGGCGTCTATTCAAGCATGCGCCGCTTGGCTGGCCACGCGTTCAAGCCGTCTGCGACTTCGTGCATAATCATGTCGCCTTCGGTTATGAACACGCCCGCCCCACCCGAACGGCGGCCCAAGCTTATGCAGAGCGCCGTGGCGTTTGCCGGGACTTCGCCCACTTCGCTATCGCGTTGTGCAGGTGCCTCAATATCCCGGCGCGCTATTGTACCGGCTATGTGAGCGATATTGGGTTTCCTCCGCCTCACGCGCTAATCGACTTCGCGGCCTGGATGGAGGTCTATCTCGGCGGGCGCTGGTACACTTTCGATCCGCGCAATAATGACATCCGGTTCGGGCGCATTCTCATCGCGCAAGGTAGACACGCCGCTGATGTACCCCTCACGCAAATCTTCGGTCCCGGCGTTCTGTCGGGTTTTCGCGTTTGGACTGATGAGGTTTGACGAGACCCGTTGCCAGACCGGTGATGTTGCGGCGCCCGGCGCGGACGCGCGGCGGCTTGCTCCCCCTGACACCTGGTTGCAGTTGTCGAAGTTAGCGGGCACCGCTGCCTCATGGCTTCCCGGGCGAATGCGCCGCAGAATACATTTAGCCTTCACCGAATAGGATGATCGCGCCTATTTATGTCACAAAAGACTCGATTTCTGAGTCCCTATGGTGATCAAGGTGCTCAAGATGGCAGAAGAAAACCGCTTACCCCGATTTGCTATTCTCATCGACGCTGATAACACTTCACCGCGCATCGCTGCGGGCCTATTCGAGGAAGTCGCCAAGTTTGGAGAGGCGAGTGTCCGGCGGATCTATGGAGATTTCTCAGGCCAGCGCCTGAAGTCATGGGCCGATATCCTCCCGAAATATGCGATCGATCCGTACCAGCAATTCGCCTACACAACTGGGAAGAATGCATCCGACATCGCGCTCGTAATCGATGCCATGGATCTTTTGCACAGTGGCCGGCTGGACGGTTTCTGTCTCGTCTCGTCCGATAGCGACTTCACGCGCCTGGCATCGCGTCTGCGGGAACAGGGCGCCGATGTTTACGGGTTCGGTGAGCAGAAGACCCCGGAAAGCTTCCGGCAGGCATGCCGCAGGTTCATTTACACCGAGAACCTGCTGCCCGAAGCCCAGGTTGCAGCTCCCGAAGAAGGACCTTCTCGCAAGCCTCTCGAACCGCCTAGCGCGGCCACTCCGATCCTGAACAAGGCCATCGCACAGATGGAGACGGAGGACGGCTGGGTAGGCTTGGGCATGGTGGGGCAACGCCTTGCAAACATCGCCTCCGACTTTGACCCGCGCACCTATGGCTATCGCAAACTCAGCGATCTGGTCCGAAAGACTGGAGCGTTTGATCTCGATCAGCCAGAGGGCCGCGCGATGCGGATCAGAGCAAAGCCGGCACAAGCGTCCAAGGCTGGCCGCTAAAACGATGTTGACGAATGGCTTGCCCGCCGTTCAGATGAATTCGAAAGCACAGCCGCCCCGGCTTCCTGGGAAGCTGATCGTCTCCGCTAGGAGAGGCGTACCCGCTGACGCGAGACTTTGGCTGAGAGGTGCCTCTGAAGTCGTTCCCGCCTTTTCGCCTAAGTAGTCGTTCGTTAATAAGCCAGTCCCGGCTGGATTTCGGCACCGAAGGCGGGGACGATGGTGGGCAGTATAAGGCGCAAAACGCAGCTCAGCCATCTGAGCACGAGCCTGAGATTATGTCCGGCGGCGCTGAGGATGGCGTTTAGGGCATCGCCAAGCCGTCCCTTGAGGAAGCAGCGGCCGAGATGGCTTCATATGGCTGATGACGGGTTCGATGGCTGAGCGTCGCCTGAGCTCGCGCTTTATCGTTCCGAAGACCCCGCGTTTCTGGCCGGATATAAAGACGCGCCGGGGCTTTGCCGCATCGTGGCCGCGATAGCCCTTATCGGCGTAGGCGCGCTCGACCTCCCGGCCGGTAAGCCTTTCGGTCTCTTGGATGACACCCCGCAACGTGTGATACCGAATCCGACTGATTGAGTCGCCGCGCGCATGGGATTCCGCTCGGGATTCGAAGCAGTTATATGGAAGGGTCATGATTCGTTTGCGGGGGCAAGATCATGACGGCGATAGCATCGCAT
>JBAUNL010000474.1:0-8528 GCA_049579205.1 Rhodomicrobium sp.
CTGAGCCAAGGGGCGCGGAATGGCTTTTTGACGATGGCCGGTGTCAATCTCGGCCTTACACTGCAACTGTCGGCCATTGCGATGGGGATCTCATGGGTTGTTGACCTGTTCGCGCACAATTTCGACCTCATCCGTTACGCTGGGGCGGCCTATCTCTCCCTTCTCGGAATTCAACAGCTTCTTTCCAAAGCGCAATCACGGGCCGAAGAGGCAGCATCCCGTCAGCGTGGTAACCGCGCATTCCACCGCGGATTTGCAGTGGCCTTCGCAAACCCAAAAACATTAGTGTTTCATGCGGCGTTTCTGCCACAATTTCTGACCGGCTCGGGCCAGAGCCAGGAGCTATGGTTGCTAGCGGCAACTTTTGCGATCATCGCGGCGGCCGGCGATAGCCTCTACGTCTTGTTCGCCTCGCGCATTCGCACTGCCGTCTCGGGACGGGCGCAAACGGTTGCCGCGAAGGCTTCAGG
Source organism: Rhodomicrobium sp. (assembly GCA_049579205.1). Classification (GTDB taxonomy): domain Bacteria; phylum Pseudomonadota; class Alphaproteobacteria; order Rhizobiales; family Rhodomicrobiaceae; genus Rhodomicrobium. The sequence goes on from JBAUNL010000474.1 coordinate 471, forward strand.
AACGATCCTGCTAGGCGGCGCTGGGGCCCTGCTTGCAATCAGGCGGTAACAGCACAGGGACCGCTACGCTATTCTCACAGGTCCTAGCGATGACGCTGGTAGCGAGCCCTTTGATTCGCGGGTCGAGTTGTTTCCCGGCCACTTCTGCCTTTTCGGTGACTACATCTGTCTCAATGGAGGCGTCCTGCCTTGCGATTGCTCGCGTGCTAGTTTAATCAGCATGGGCAATCAATCGTGGGACGCACGGAAATGGCACAAGGTACAGTGAAGTTTTTCAACGAGAACAAGGGATTCGGCTTCATCACACCGGATGATGGCGGCACCGACGTTTTTGTTCATGTCAGTGCGCTGGAACGCGCCGGGATCTCATATCTCCGTGAAGGGCAGAAGGTTCACTTCGATCTCGAACCGGACCGCAAAAGCGGGAAGATGCGGGCAACGAACCTGCGCGAGGGGTAATAAACGGCGCCTTTTAGGCAGCCTCAGCTTCGTTGGCTGGGCCCTTTGCATGTTCTTGTTCCGGCAACGGCAGCGCCTGCCGCGAAGAGGATAGCGCTTTTCGGTGATTGAGGCCTTCTTCCTGAAGGCGCTCGGCACGCGCATCGAGGCATTCGTAGCTGTAGCACCATTGATTTGAAACTCTCCCTGAGCCGAGAAAGAAGTTTATTAAAGCCCTCCCGCGAACCAATTCGAACTTGCGCGAAGTTACGGGGAAGGCACTCAATCGGCACAAGAAAATCGAATTGTGCAACAGCACTGGATGCCTTGAGAAGGTTTGATGGGCGCGTCAAATTAGGCCGTTAATATTTTAGCGCGCCAGATTCCAAACCATAGCCGCTGCGAAGATGATAGCGGCGACGCGGAAAAGTTTGCCAACCCGCACATCGCCCATGCGGATGGCCAGCGCCGCTCCGGACCAGCCAGCCAGAGCGCTCGCCATCGCCATCGGGATAAGAGCGTGCCACTCTAGGAATCCGTTCAACGCATAAGACGATCCCGCAACCGCTTCTGCTGTTAGATACAGAATTTTGAGAGACGCCAAGGCTCCGACATTGGACAAGCCACCAAATCTGCTGAAAAGCGCCACGGCAAATATGGCAGCGCCCGCGCCGCTGATGCCCATGTAGCATCCCACAGCCAAACCCGCGAAAGTCAGGACGAGCGGCCGGTGCGCATTGGTGCGCTTCAGGCTTGAGTTCCCGGCCAGGAAAGCTGCCGCCACTGCCGCGACGGCGAAGACCCACCCAAGCGCTGCCGCGGGCATAGCGCTCATAATGAGCGAGCCTATCCATGCACCGAGCGCCGCTGCAACAATGGCAGGGCCTACAACGGCGAGTGACGGAATGCACCCATGCTTTTGAAGCATCATCAGGCCGGTGGCGGAAGCAAGCGCCGAGGTCGTAACATCCAGCGCCACGGCCTGATGCATCGTTAGCCCCACGGCCAGTGCTATAGGTTGCACAATGAAAGACCCGCCGCCGACAACGCTGCCAAGCGTATTGCCGGCCAGGGTTCCGGCGAAAAGCACGAAGGAAGAAAGAAATTCCATTTGCGGCGATGTGCACATTAGTCTTTGCTGCGCGACTACTGCAGCACTGACAGCTTCTGTCAACGGCGCTGGTTAATCCATCCTCACCGATTGCCGGCTTCCGCCGTCACTCAGGCAAGGCAGAGCGAATCGGCAAAATTTACCGGCGTTTGAAAGAGTATCTAGATCTGACGATCGGGTCCAAGCTGGCGATGGAGCTTTCCGGCAAGCGATGCCAAGCCTCGTCCATTCCGAGCAAGGGTATCAAAAGATATCCGCGGAGCGTAAGCGTTTGGCCATCCGGGCTTAGCGTCATCATCGCGCGGTAAACACTTCCATCCCGCGGATCGAGAATATTTCCGTCCTCATAGGTCAACCCATTGCGTTTCATGTCCCTGACCAAGGGGAGGCCAAGTAAGGGTGCATTCTTCCGGTCACCCACACATTTGTCGCAAATCGGATGAGGATCGTCCTGGGGCCGTGGGAACAATTTTGCAATCGCACCCTCGAAGACGCCGCCGCGCTCGGTGAATAAGAACCAAACGATAGGCTGTCCGTCATTGCTCCGTTTCTCCCACAGCCCAACAATAACCGGTTCCGGCAACCCCGCGGGAATCGCGAAGACCGGCGAAATCATCAGCAGAGCAAAGGCCGTCGCCATCAGGGCGGTTTTCAAGGTTCATCTCCAACTCATCAGCTTGATTTCGTTAATCGATCCCTTGTTAATATGGCTGTTTCGTGGGCCATGGGACAAAGGTGGATGCGGATGCGCGCTTTTTGGCCTGCGAGATGGCAGGTAGCCCGTAGCTGGTATGCCGTGGCTGATCGAAGCGCCGCGCTTGACGGGGGCGCCTAGTTGAAGGTCGGCGAAACGGTCTTGCATGCGGAAGGAACGGCCAAAAGTGAAATTGCAGTGCCAATTCTCATGGCCCGCCCGTTGCATGAAGGTCCGTTCGATATAACTAGAACAAGCCTGCTGCCAGCGCGAGAGCGTAGAATAAACTCGGCTCGAAGGAAGGCGAAGATCACCCTTTGTGCCAACTAGAGGGTCGGCCAGCGTGAACATTTTCAGCGATGATCCTGGTACTGTTAAGAGTAGGATTCTTGGAATCTCCGCCGTCTTGGCCGTAGCGACGCTCATAGCCTGGGTTTGGGCGCTTATTGCCTTCCGCGATTATCCTGTCCAGTTGGGGACTGCATTCCTCGCATTCGCCTTCGGGCTTCGTCACGCGGTCGATGCCGACCACATTGCTGCCATCGATAATGTCACGCGGAAGCTGATGCAGGAGGGAAAGCAGCCGGTGGCAGCTGGCTTTTTCTTTTCTCTTGGTCATTCGACAGTTGTCTGGGCCGGGTCCGCTGCTATTGCCATAGCCGCGGCGTCCTTCAAAGACAGGATCGAGAGCTTCAATGCAATAGGAGGTATCGCGGGAACTTTGGTTTCGGCCTTTTTTCTCCTAGCCATCGCGATTGTGAACGTCTTCATTCTGGCCGCTACCATTAAAACATTTCGGCGTCTGAGGTCTGGCCATAGGCTGGAAAGTTTGAACGTTCTTCTTGCGAGCGGTTTTTTGGCGCGCATTTTCCGGCCGTTATTTCGCATCGTCACCCGAAGCTGGCACATGTATCCGTTGGGGGTACTGTTCGCATTGGGTTTCGATACGGCAACCGAGATTGGGGTTTTAGGTATCTCCGCTACGAGCGCATCCCGGGGGCTATCTTTTTGGTCAATCCTTGTTTTCCCCGCACTTTTCACGGCGGGAATGTCGCTGGCTGACACGGCCGACAATATTCTGATGCTTAAGGCCTATGGCTGGGCCTTCGCGGAGCCCATGCGCAAGCTTTATTACAATATGACAATGACGTTTGTTTCGATCTTGATTGCGCTCGTTATCGGCGGTTTGGAGACGCTGAATTTGGCCGGCGATAAGCTTCAGCTGAAAGGTGAATTCTGGACCGTGATCGGGGCCATCAACAGCAATTTCGGAGCGCTTGGGTTTGTAATAATCGCTACGTTCGCCGCAGCTTGGGCGCTTTCGATTTTGACCTACCGCTGCAAAGATTCCGGTCAGCTTCAAGACACGCAGAAGCCCGCCGGTGCCGAATAGTGCATGGCGAGCGGTTTTATGTGTTTGCACCGCCGCAGGTGTCAGCGTTTTCGAGTGCGGAAAGCAGGTCCGCCGGTGGCAGCCTGGGTGTCATTTCCTTGGCATCGGTGAAAACCGCAGTGAAGCTGCCCTCGAAGCAGAGAATTTCGTTCTGATAGCCCTGGACCCGGTGTGTCACCGAACTTCGGCCCCGGCGGGCAAGCACGACCTCACATTGCAGGATATGACGGGGCGTAACCGGAGCCCTGAGATCAAGCGTCATATGCACGAACGGCATACCGAGATTGCGGTCGATGTTGGTATGGTACCAGTCGACGCCCGCGTGATGTTCCCACCAGGCCTCAATGGCTTCGACGGCCCACGCGGGAATGTTGGGCGTGTAAGCGATGGCCGCAGGATCGCAATCGCCCCAGCGGACGCGAATGGGGTGCACGAACGAAGTTTCCGGAGTGCGTTCGAGGCCGGCCGAATGTGCCGTGGTTTTAAGGACCTCAGTAGGTTTCGACATGATAGCGTCCGTTTTCTCTCATCGCGTCGCGGACGCGCTGCCAATTGAGGCCTATGCTTTGCGCAACATCGTCGAAGGCGCTGTCGACGCCCTCTTCCATTGCCTTGAGCCCACACACATAGATGTAGGTATTATGGTCGGTGAGCAGTGGCGCCAACAGAGCGCGCGCCTCGCGAAGCATGTCCTGAACGTAAACTTTTGGCTGTCCTGCTACGCGGCTAAAGGCAAAATGCTTCTTGAGAAAACGATCGGGCACTTTACCCAAAGGTCCGAAATACGGCACGCTGTCAGGGGAGCGGGCGCCAAAGAACAGGACCAGCGACCCGTTGACGTCCGGCATGATGCGCTGCCGCCGCATGGTAAAGGCGCGAAAAGGCGCCGACCCGGTTCCGGTGCAGACCATGACGAGCTTGGCTTGCGGGTCCTCGGGAATCAAGAAGGTTGCGCCGAATGGGCCGATGAGCAGGGCCTTCTCGCCCTTCTTCAAGTCGCAGATATAGTTCGAACAAACCCCTTGCGGTTCCCGCTTCACGGTCAATGAGATGTTGTTGGTATTCGGCCTTTCGCCGTCGCGGGGGCTTGAGACCGAGTAGAGCCTTGGGGGGTGGGGGGTGCCGTTCCTGTTCGAAGAAGGCGCAAGAATGCCCAGGCTCTGTCCTTCGAGGACAGGCAGACGGATGGCGCCGAGATCGAGGATAATGTGGCGCACATCGGAATCGGCATTCTCCGCCGTCAGCCGGTAGTTGCCCTGGACGGTGGCTTCAAGGGGATTGCGCGGCGTGTAAAGATTGATTGTGGGCTTGGAGGCCGACGCCGGAGCTTTCTCTCGTCCTCCCGCTCCCTTATGCGCTTCGGTGAGCAAGGCTGCCACGGCATCGTCGAGCGCCTCGATGGCCCCACTCCCGCCGTTGTCGCCGCCAAACTCCACCTGTTTTGGCAGCTCGGTCCAGGCCAGTTGTTCGGCAACGGAATAGGCCTTGGTGACAACGCGCCAGTTGTCGATCGAGCCGGTGGGACAAGGCGATATGCAAGCCATGCAGTAATTGCACTTCGACGCTTCCACCACGACGTTCGTGTCATTATGCGTGATCGCGCCAATAGGGCACATCTCTTCGCAAGTGTAGCAGCGAATGCAGATTTCCGGGTCGATGAGGTGCTGTTTGATGAATTCGCCCATTTGAGCCTGCTCCGCTTAACCAAGGAAGCCTGCCGCCTCCTCACTCACCGTCTCTCGCTTTGAGAGAGACAAGCACTAAAACCCGTATCGATGGACTTTGCCGGGAAAGACAGCCTGAGCCGGCTTCAAGCCCCAAGGCATCGAATAAGATGACGCTAAGCAGGGTACAGCGTTAAGCCATATGCAGCTTCACATATTCGAAGTCGCCCGGTTTGTTGTCGATGCCCACTTTCGGAGGCGCGATCCAGCCCGCATATTTGCCGGGCTCCCATTCTGGTTTCATCAGCGACTGAATAAAATCGCCATCCGAGGAAGTGGGAAGCCATTCTGAGCGCCGGGCCCACCATTCGTCCTTGGAGACGAGCACGCCATCTGGCGTCAGATGCTCTTCGGCGAAGGACCCGATCTGCCGGTGGAAGCCCTGGTGCGGCAGCTTCATCTCGAACTCGATCCCTGCTTTTTCGATAACGCCATTCCAGCGCCCCACACCGCCCGCGGCGTCCTTCGTATAGTCGTCGCGCAGGCGCATATTGATGGCCGACAGCGCCGGGACTTCTTCGGTGACAATATGGCCGTCCTTGACATGGGTCACGGGGTAGATCGCATCGCGCAGCCGATGATCGTCCTCGAGCTTGACCTCCTGATAACGGCCCTTAATGCCCGCGTTGAAGGAATTTGCCGCGTTGGTCGAGATTTCCGAACCGAACAGATCGAGCGACAGCGTGTAATGCAAATTGAGCTTTTTCTGAATGGTTGGCAGGTCGATGACGCCAAGAGACCGGATCTTCTCGATGTCGTAGGGATCGGTGACGCCGGCCTCATCCATTGCCTGGCACGTGCGCTGAATAGTGCGGCCGACGCCGCTTTCGCCTACGAACATATGATGGGCTTCCTCGGTCAGCATGAAGCGGCACGTGCGCGACAGCGGATCGAAGCCCGATTGTGCCAGGCTTTCGAGCTGCATCTTGCCGTCGCGGTCGGTGAAATAAGTGAACATGAAGAAGGAGAGCCAGTCGGGCGTTTCTTCGTTGAATGCACCCAACATGCGCGGCGCTTCCTGCGAACCCGATTGCCGGCGCAAGAGTTCGTCGGCTTCTTCGCGCCCGTCTGCACCAAAATATTTGTGAAGCAGATAGACCATGGCCCAAAGGTGGCGGCCTTCTTCGACATTGACCTGGAACAGATTGCGCATGTCGTAGAGCGACGGCGCAGTCTTTCCTAGAAAGCGCTGCTGTTCGACAGAGGCAGGCTCAGTGTCGCCCTGGATCACGATCAAGCGCCTCAGCATAGCGCGATATTCGCCCGGAACTTCCTGCCAGGCCGGCTCGCCCATATGCTCGCCGCACGGGATTTTGCGGCCCTCGACCTGTGGCGCAAGCAGAACGCCCCACCGGTATTCCGGCATCCTCACATAGTCGAATTTCGCCCAGCCCTTGGGATCGACACTTACGGCCGTGCGCAAGTAGACCATGCTTTCCTGGAAGCCATTGGGCCCGAGATCGTTCCACCATTTGAGATAGCCAGGATGCCATTTTTCGAGCGCTTTCAGGACCCGGGCATCGCTTGAAAGGCCGACGTTATTCGGTATTTGCGTGTCGTAACTGACATTCACGAGATCGTTCATGCATTATCCCCTTGGGCAAACTTTGCTCTAGCTTGAAGCGCTCTCATCAGACGCGGCGCCTGTCATATTCGCCGCGAAGGCCGCTCCCATAGCGCTTCAGGGCACCCTTCTCACCCGCCGCGTTCGGCCGCTGGAAGATCCAGTTTTGCCAGGCGGTCAGCCGGCCAAATATGCGGGTTTCCATAGTTTCTGGACCGGCAAAGCGCAAGTTTGCCTCCATCCCGGTCATGGCATCGGGGGAGAAGCTGGCACGCTCCTCAAGAAAGACGCGGATTTCGTCGTCCCAGTCTATTTCGTCAAAGGCGAAAGTCACGAGCCCGATCGCATGGGCGTCTCTCGCCCGAAGTTCGCTGCCGCTTCTTGCTTTTGCGGACTCGGCTTTTGCCGGATCGCCGAGAAAACGGGTCTGAAGCCGTGTGAGATCGTTAGACATAGGGTAGAGACCAAAATTCGCACCGGTGAGCGTGATGGAGGCTTCAGGCCGATTGTCGCCGCCGAATTTACCCTCAGCCATGTAGCTGCGATCCACTGCGAACAGGATCTCGGCCAGGGTGCCTGCGAAACAGGAGTCCGGCTCGATCAGCGCCACCAGGGACCGGGAGGTCAGATCGATGCGCTTGAGCACGCGCTTCCAATAAAGGACGATCTCCTTGGCCAGCCAGTTGTCCTGGTTTTCAAGCAGAAGCTTTTCATGCGCCATCAGGACCGCGGGATCGCCCTGCGACCGGAACTTGAGCACCCCCAGCTCATATTCGTTGTTTCTGAGATGCAGGATGGCGTCGTCAAGTTCGCGCGCGCAGCGGAGCATCCAAGTTTCAGCGCCCTCGGCGTGGAGAGCATTGACATCGGCGGGCGCGGGCCCGGAGGGTCCTGAAATCGTGATGGTCGCGACCCCTTGCTTGCGGTCGGGTGTAACCTCGATGGCGGAGTAGATGACAGAGCCATCCTCCTGGAAACTCCGCGACAGTGGTGTTAAAGCGATGCCACGCTCTGCTTTTTTTGGTGAGCGGGCGGCAAAGGTCTTGGCCCGGTCCGCAATGATTTCTTCGAATTTCGAGTTCGGCACAAGCTCGTCGACAAGGCGCCACTCGGCCGCCCGCTTGCCTTTGACGC
>JBAUNL010000475.1:0-14838 GCA_049579205.1 Rhodomicrobium sp.
GGGATGGCTGTTTGGGCTGTTCGCCGGCTGGCAGGGGGAGACCTGATCGAAAGTCTGAGGGCATCGCACCGCCCCCGGGAAAATGACCCAGGCGTACTTGCCGAATGGGATCTCGCTGAGTGAACCGTCTTTTCATCTTTGGCTTGGGCTATTCCGCTCGATCAATCGGCCATCTGCTGCTGAAAGCCGGATGGGACGTTTCTGGCACAGTCCGTTCGGAGACCAAGCCCGGTTCTCTGAAAGAGGAAGGATTTACTCCAGTCCTTTTCAGCGACAAAGCTTCGATTGAAGCAGCGTTGAAGACCGCGACGCATTGCCTTGTTTCGATTCCCCCCGATGAAAAGGGAGATCCGGTCCTGGAAGCCTACCGCGACGCCTCGCTTGAAGCGCGCAGCCTCCGGTGGGTGGGTTATCTTTCAACCATCGGCGTTTATGGCGGCCTGGATGGAGAGTGGGCAGACGAGAACACTCCCGCCGGAGGAGCAGGCGTCCGAGGCGCGGGCCGGATTGAGGCTGAGCTAGCCTGGGAGGCGCTTTGCCGGGAGCGGAAGCTGCCGCTGGATATCTTCAGGCTGGCGGGCATATACGGCCCGGAACGCAGTCCTTTTGATCGCTTTCGGGCAGGAACGGCGCGGCGGATCGTAAAGCCAGGGCAGGTCTTCAACCGCATTCATGTCGCCGACATTGCACGGACCGTGGCCGCGGCGATGCTGCAGGATCATGGAAAGCCGGAAACGAGAATTTTCAACGTTGCCGATGACCTGCCGGCACCGCCGCAGGATGTGATTGAATATGCCGCGAAGCTGATCGGAGCGCCGCTCCCGCCCGAAATACCGTTCGAGAAGACAGACCTTTCGCCGATGGCGCGCAGCTTCTACGAAGGCAACAAGCGGATCCGCAATGATAAGATCAAGCAGGTGCTCGGCGTAAGCCTTGAATATCCGACTTATCGCGAGGGGTTACGCGCCTTGGTACATGTTGAGAAAGGGACCATTGGGAAGCCGTGAAAAGTTAAAGAAATTCGCTCAGCGTTGAAAACAAGAAACTGAGATCCTGGGGCCGGGACAGACGGTGCTCGCCATCCTTGATCAGTGTCAGCCGCATGTCCGGGCTTTCGATGACGTCAAGCAGCGCTAGGGAATGACGCCATGGAATATCGGGATCCTGGCAGCCATGCAGGACACGGACAGGAATGGGAAGCTCTACTTGGTCTTCGCCAAAGAGATATTTTTCGCCGCCTTCGATAAGCCTTTTCGTGATCGGGTATGGATCAGCCGAATAGGCCGAAGGCCGGTAATAAACCCCGTTCTCGTTTAGCTCGGCGCGGGCTTCCGCCGATGCCCTTTCCAGCATAAGCCGAGTCATGTCCCACGCGGGCGCAATTAGAACTAAGCCTTTGGGTGCGTCGCACCCTGCCTCAACTAAGCACCGCGCCAAGAGAAGAGCGATCCAGCCTCCCATGCTGGAGCCAACAAACACGGGCGAGCCAAAGCTCCACGCCACCTCCGAAACCGCGTTTGCCTCCGTTAGCCATCTAGCGATCGTACCGTCTTCAAACCGGCCGCCAGATTCGCCATGACCTGAGTAATCGAAGCGGAGGCACCCCGCACCGTTTTCTGCGCACCAGCTATCCAAGGCTTCTGCCTTTAAGCTCCCCATTTCCGACTTGAAGCCGCAAAACCAAATAAAAACGGATTGTTTACCTTCTGGCTTGCGAAAGCGGTAGGCAATTGAAACAGTGTCATTGCTCGAATAGGTTAATGGCAGGAATTGCAGTTCTTCGCCGTTCATCCTATGCTTCTTTCATGAAACCGAGCGAGAATACCGGCTCGGCTTGCATCCTATATGCAAGACTGCGCGGTATGTCAGAATTTGAGCAGTTTCCATGTTAAAGCGTATGCCCTGGCCGGTTATTCTGCAAATTGTGCCGGAGCTTTCAGCGGGCGGGGCGGAGCGCACCACCATCGAGATGGCTGAAGCGATTACGCTTGGCGGTGGGCGCGCTCTTGTCGTGTCGGCGGGGGGGCGGCTCGAAAAAGACTTGTCTGATGCGGGGGGCGAACTCATCAGGTTCCCCGCAGGCACAAAAAACCCCGCAGCCATACTTTTCAACAGCCTTCGGCTGGCTGGGATTATTCGCCAGCGTGGCGTGAGCCTCGTTCACGCCAGAAGCCGGGCTCCGGCCTGGAGCGCGCTCATGGCAGCCAGGCGCACGCGCCGGTGCTTTGTTACCACCTACCATGGTATCTACAATCAGGAAGGGCATCTTAAGGCTTTCTACAACAGTGTCATGGCGCGTGCCGATGCGGTGATATGCAACTCTCATTACACGGCCAAGATTGTGAAAGAGCGTCATCCGAAAGGTGAAGCTCGGGTTGGCGTCATCTATCGCGGCGTTGATCTTGATAGGTTTGACCCCTCGGCGGTGTCCAGCGAACGCGTCCAGGCCCTTCGCGAAAAGTGGGGGATACCGGCAGGGAGACGCATCGTGCTCTTGCCAGCGCGGCTTACCCGCTGGAAGGGGCAGGCTGTTCTTATCGAAGCTGCCGCCGAGTTGTTGGCACGCGGTGAGTTCGCGGATGTCATATTTGTACTCGCGGGGGACGACCAGGGCCGTTCGCCGTACCGCGCAGAACTCGAAACTCTCATAAAGAACCGCTCTCTCCCAGGCCGCGTTATTATTGTGGGCCATTGCGAGGATATGCCGGCGGCCTTCAAGGCCGCCTCGTTCACAGTGCTCCCCTCAATTGAGGCGGAAGCTTTTGGCCGCTCTGCGATCGAATCGCAAGCCATGGGATGCCCGGTAATCGCCTCTAACATCGGGGCGTTCCCCGAAACTGTTTCGCAGGAGCCAGGCCTTTTGGCTCGAGTTGAAAGCGGTCCGGCAGGTGCGGGCTCCAGCCTTTCCACCACCTCAAACTGGGTTCCCTGGCTTTTCGAGCCCGGAAACGCGAGCGCGCTTACCCAATCACTGCGGTTCGCTCTTGCGCTTGATCATGAAACCGTGGATGCCCTGCGTCACCGGAGCATGGAGCGTACCCGCCGGGAATTCTCCAGCCGGGCTTTACAAACGCAGACTTTGGATGTGTATGACCGGCTGCTGGGCACTCAACTGGCCCAAACTTTCAAGACGGCGTCCAAGAGGTAACCGCCGCACAAGGGCCTCAATCCACTATTTGCGGCGGGTTTCGAGCAAGAACGAGCTTGACTTGCCGAACGGCCTTTTTATCCTCATTTATACAGGTGCGGGCAGAATTTTTGTTCTGCCCGGCATAAGCCAAACAACCAAAGGAGAACTCAAATACGCCGTCCAATAAGAGGCGCACCCGCAAAAGAGGGGCCGCGCGTGAACGAAGCTATTATCGCCCGGGAAGTTCAGCTCATCGACGAGCAGGGGGAGAATCAGGGCACAATCAATAAGCGCGACGCGCTCTCAAGGGCACAGGAAGCTGGTCTTGATCTTGTAGAGATCGCAGCAAACGGGGAGACTCCAGTTTGCAAGATCATGGATTTCGGCAAGTACAAATTCCAGGCCCAGAAAAAAGCCGCGGAAGCCCGCAAAAAGCAAAAGACGGTCGAGGTCAAGGAAATCAAACTTCGCCCAAACATAGACATCCATGACTACCAAGTGAAAATGCGCTCTATCAAAAAATTCTTCGAGGAAGGCGATAAAGTAAAGGTTACGCTTCGCTTCCGGGGAAGAGAAATGGCGCATCAGGAGCTTGGAATGCAGCTGCTCGTCAAGGTCAAGGAGGAGACTGGGACGATCGCCAAGGTTGAATTGGAGCCGAAACTGGAAGGGCGCCAAATGATCATGGTGCTCGCTCCGCGTTGAAGCGACAAGATAATCGCTGGTATTTTTTCCTTCTGAGTATCGTTCGTAGCCGCATGCTAGAGTCTCTGCGGGGTAGGTGAATATTTACTCCAACCCCTCTGGGATAAACTTAAAAGAAAGATTGTTTTAGTGTTGCGCCCAATATTGGCCCCATATACTATTTATGGGATGCTAATATGTTTCGGTGCAGCATTGGACGCCGGGCCGAGAATAGAACATGACAATAAAAGTCACTGGTAAAAATCTGGATCTCGGCGAAAGCTTCCGCGCCTATGCCCTTACTCGCGTGGAGGGTGCCCTCAGCAAATATTCAACGCGCTTTGTGTCGGGGCAAATCAGCGTTGAAAAGAATCACGAGGGGTTTCTGACGCAGTGTTCGATTCATTTAGCCTCTGGGCTCGATGTGCAATCTGCCGGAAATGGCTCTGATGCTTACGGTAGCGTCGATTCCGCGATGGACCGCCTCGAAAAACGGTTGCGCCGTTACAAGCGCAGGCTTAAAAGTCATGGCCAGGGCATGGGCAATCCCGGGCATCTTTCCGAGATCGGCGGCATTGACTATGTCATAGACGCTGAACGTACGGCCGAGTCCGCGGACGGGAGTGATAGCGGGCAGGGTGCGCCAGCGGTTATTGCAGAGGCGCCGGCGCGGGTAAGAGTTATGCCGGTAAGCGATGCAGTGATGCAGATGGACCTTGCCGACCAGCTGTTTCTTGTGTTCCGTAACGCGGCGCATGGCGGGATAAATGTCGTGTACCGCCGCCCGGATGGAAATATCGGGTGGATTGATCCGAGCGGCGCCGCCGCAGGCGGAGAATAGTGCGCAGGGGGCTGCACATGGAGGAGCTTATCGCGTGGGACAAGACATGGATTTGAGCGACCTCGTGACGCCATACGGCGTTATTCCGTCCCTAAAGGCCGCGAATAAGAAGCAGGTGCTTCAAATCCTTTCAGAGCGCGCCGCGGATCTGACGGGGCTGAACGGCGTTGACATTTTCAACATTCTCATTCAGCGCGAAAGACTGGGATCCACGGGCGTCGGTTCCGGGATTGCCATACCGCATGGTAAACTTCCGAGCCTTCGCCACAGCGTCGGCGTCTTCGCGCGGCTCGAAGAGCCTATCGATTTCGATTCGATCGACGAGGAGCCGGTAGATATTGTCATGCTGCTGCTGGCGCCCGAAAGCGCAGGCGCCGATCACCTCAAGGCGCTCGCACGTGTGTCGCGGCTCCTCCGTGAGCCGAAGGCCGTGGAAAAACTGAGGGCTTGCCGCGACCGGGCGGCAATTTATGCCGTCCTAACGGAAAAAGCCGCGTCTCACGCGGCTTAGTTGCTTCCGGATCAAGGCCCCCAAGTCATAAGAGGGGCGTACATGAGCGCTCAGTGCAGCGTCACCAGCTCCAAATCGCACTCTTCGACATTCTCTAGCGCGGCAGACCGGCTGTCCGTAAGGACCATCGGCGTACCATCGGCAGAAACCACCGCGTAAAGATCGATGCCTTCGGGCAGCCCGCCGAGCTGAGGAAAGAGCTCCGCGACCTCCTTGGCTTTAAGTTGTTTGATATAAACCAGCTCGCCTTCGCCCCAGGCCTCGAGCTCAAAATCTTTGACGGATTGTTCCACCATTGCACCTCCTCGTGCCGATGCACACGCCGGAATGCCTGCTACTGCGCCGCGAAAACACGGCGATATGAGGACGTGTCCGATGTGGACGTGTTAAAAAGCATATATGACGTGTATGCGGTCTTTCAAGAAAGCCCTGGAACACGAAGCCAGACACCAAGTTTTGGTGGAGCCAGGCGGGATCGAACCGCCGACCTCTTGAATGCCATTCAAGCGCTCTCCCAGCTGAGCTATGGCCCCGGCGGCAGGCCGTTTTCGACCGCCGCAGGTTTGGTCCCCGTACTTAATCCCTTGGCCTCATCGCCGCAAGAAAAATGACGGGATATCCGGCATCGGGAGCAGCACTCCGTTAAGCATCGTCCTCTTTGCCGCCGCTGACGAAGCCGCTCATATCAGCCTCGCCCTCGTCTTCGGCTTCGAGGAATGGTTCCTCCTCTCCACCGGCGTCAATGGCCTCGTCGTCGTCACCACCGACATCGCCTATATCGCCGCCCTCAATATCGGGCAGATCCTCGCCCTCCCTCGCAGCGACCTCTTCCAGAGGTACGAACTCAAGGCCGCTTCTCCCGGCGTCAAGCACAGCATCGTCGTCTGCGTCGAGATTATTCCCGGCGGGCGTGCGTGAAGCAGGGCTGCTGGTGTGATAGACGGAATGGCAGATAGGACAAACAATAGGATCCCGGTTGAGATCATAGAATTTGCTGCCGCACGATTGGCAAACCCTTTTCGTTCCGCGCTCGGCTTTTGTGGACATTTCTCTGGAGCTTCCTTAACTGATTAGGGGCTTGAGGGCCCAACATTCTGGAATGGGATAGTCAGCATCGTCTTCGCCTGTCAAAGACAAACAGCGTTAAAAGTCAGGATTCATGCCGCACATCCCAGGATTCATGCTGCCTATCCAGGAGTGGGTTGACACGGGAAGCGGTCTTTCGTCTATGACCGTCTCAAAGACAATCCTTTGCTCACGAACCTAGGCCAGAGGCTATGTCCCAGCTTCACTCCGCCCCCAAGCCTCTTAGGTCGTTAAGGCCGGGCGCATTGCAAGGCACGGTTTCGGTGCCTGGTGACAAATCAATCTCGCATCGGTCCTTGATTTTGGGCGCTCTTGCTGAAGGCCATACGGTTATCACAGGCCTCCTCGAGTCGGAAGACGTCGTCCATACTGCTAAATGCTTGCTTAAGCTTGGGGTTCAGCTGGAAAAGCGGGACGAGGCTTGGTTTGTCATAGGATCAGGCCTTGGCGGCCTGCTGCAGCCCGATGGAGCGCTCGACTTTGGTAACTCCGGGACGGCCGCACGCCTCATGATGGGGGTGGTTGCCGGCCATTCCATGCGTGCTGTTTTCACGGGCGATGACTCACTAAAGAAGAGGCCAATGGGGCGAGTGCTGGACCCATTAAGGCAGATGGGGCTGGATACAGCCGAGGAAGGCCGCACCACGCTGCCGCTTACGCTGCTTGGAACTTCGAGCCTTGTACCCCTAACTTACCACCTTCCCGTTCCATCTGCGCAGGTCAAGTCTGCCGTGCTCCTCGCAGGACTACTGGCTCCTGGGCGCACGACAGTGATCGAGAACGAGCCGACAAGGGATCACACCGAGAAAATGCTTTCCTACTTCGGCGTTCCTCTCTCGTGTGAAACAGCCGAAGGGGGGAGTGAGCATATCTCCGTCGAAGGACGGAAGAGCTTTCGTGGCAAGCCTATCACGGTGCCGGGTGATCCAAGCTCCGCCGCCTTCCTCGCCGGCGCAGCAATCCTTTGCCCTGGATCCGATGTCATCATCCGCAACGTGCTCGTCAACCCTACGCGCACCGGCTTCTACAAGACCCTTGTGGAAATGGGAGCGGATATTTCCTTCGAAAACAAGAAAGAAGCCAACGGCGAGGCAATCGCTGACATTCATGTGAAAGCGGGCGCACTCCGGGGCGTTCCAGTGCCGCCGGAGCGCGCGCCGTCGATGATCGACGAATATCCCATCCTGGCGACTCTCGCAGCTTTTGCTCAAGGCGAAACCGTTATGGAGGGCCTTGCCGAGTTGCGGGTCAAAGAGAGCGACCGGTTAGCAGCCATGGTGGCTGGGCTGAACGCTTGCGGAGTGCAGGCAGCGAGCCACGGCGACGCGCTCAAGGTCAGGGGGTCAAAGACGGTGCGGGGCGGGGCCCTGATCGCGACGCATATGGATCATAGGATTGCTATGGCTTTTCTTGTTCTAGGTCTTGCAACCGTTGAACCGGTCACTGTGGATGACGCTTCGATGATCGCAACAAGTTTCCCCGAATTCCGAGATTTGATGCAGGCGCTTGGTGCCTCTTTCGAGGATGCGGGCGCCAATGCGGACGCCGCGGCCAGGGCAACGGGGCAATGATCATCGCGATCGACGGAACCGCGGCGGCAGGCAAGAGCACGCTAGCAAGGCGGATCGCCGCCCACTATCACTTGCCCCACCTGGATACAGGCTCTCTCTACAGGGCAGTGGCGCGTGACGTCATTAAGGCAGGACACGGTCTCATGGACCAGAACGCGGCCGCAGCAGCGGCGCGCGGGCTAGACCCAACGACGCTATCCGATCCAAATCTGCGGCTTAAAGGAAACGGCGAGGCCGCTTCAGTGGTCGCCGCCATACCCGAGGTCCGCGCAGAGCTTCTGGCCTTTCAGCGCAGTTTCGCCTCGCGGCCCGGCGGGGCTATAGTCGAGGGCCGTGACATCGGAACTGTTGTCTGCCCAGACGCAGAAGTGAAAATTTTTGTGACCGCCAGCTCAAAAAGCCGCGCGCGCCGCCGGCACATTGAACTTAGGAATTACGGTGTCGATATTACGGAGGACACGGTGCTTCGTGAAATAGAAGAGCGCGACCGCCGTGACATGCAACGGGCTATTTCCCCTCTGCGACCCGCCGAAGACGCACTCTTGCTCGACACCACAGAGTTGGATATAGAAAAAGCCTTCGCCGCCGCTCTTCAGCTTATTGATAAAGTTGCGGTCCGCAGATAAATCATTGCAGCGAGTTCGCCCTGCGATCCGGGAGCAAGCTTGCTGTTGCCGCTTGCGGTACGATCGAACATGGGCTTCGGGCGGCAATCGGGATACGCATAAAGAGGGCATTTGCCCCACGGCCAAGGGCCGCTCATCAACACTAACGCAGAAATGGGCTTCGGCCGCATCGGAGTTTTAATGATCTCAACGTCAACAATAGAGCCAGTGGCCAGGGAGTACAATCCGACGGCAGAAGACTTCGCAGCTTTGCTCGACGAGTCCCTATCCGGGTCAGCGCCGTCCGAAGGCGCGGTCGTAAAGGGAAAAGTCGTCGCGATAGAGAAGGATCTTGCGGTAATAGACGTCGGATTAAAGACCGAAGGCCGGGTCCTGTTGAAGGAGTTCGGGACCCCCGGACACCCTGCGGCGATTGCGGTCGGCGATGAGGTCGAGGTTTACGTCGAACGTATCGAGAATTCCGCCGGCGAAGCGGTTCTGAGCCGCGAGAAGGCCAGACGCGAAGACAGCTGGACCAAGCTTGAGCAAAAATTCACCGCTGGTGAAAAGGTTGAGGGCATCATATTCAACCGTGTCAAGGGCGGCTTCACTGTCGACCTCGATGGCGCCGTTGCGTTCCTCCCCGGAAGTCAGGTCGACATTCGCCCCATCAAGGATGTTACACCGCTCATGAATGTGCCGCAGCCCTTCCAGATCCTGAAAATGGATCGCAGGCGCGGAAATATCGTCGTCTCGCGCCGTTCCGTGCTGGAGGAGACGCGGGCGGAGCAGCGTTCCGAGATTGTCGCCAAGCTAGAAGAAGGCCAGGTTGTCGACGGCGTCGTCAAGAACATCACGGATTACGGCGCCTTTATCGATCTCGGCGGCATCGACGGACTGCTGCATGTCACAGACATGGCGTGGAAGCGCGTCAACCATCCTACCGAGATTTTGAATGTCGGTGACACGGTCAAAGTACAGATTGTCCGAATCAACCCGGAGACGCAGCGTATCAGCCTCGGCATGAAGCAGCTTGGTGCCGATCCCTGGGCAGGCATCGAGGCTAAATATCCCGTCGGCGGCAAATTCAAAGGTACCGTGACGAATATTGCCGATTATGGTGCGTTCGTCGAACTTGAGCCCGGTGTCGAGGGTCTTATCCATGTCTCGGAGATGAGCTGGGTGAAGAAGAATGTTCATCCAGGCAAGATTGTCTCCACAAGCCAGGAAGTTGAGGTTCAGGTCCTTGAAGTCGACGCTTCCAAGCGCCGTATCTCACTTGGCCTGAAACAGACCCAGGAAAATCCATGGGATGCGTTTGCCACAAGCCATCCTAAAGGTACGGTTGTTGAGGGCCAGATCCGCAACATCACCGAGTTCGGCCTTTTTGTAGGCCTTGAAGGCGGGATCGACGGCATGGTCCACCTTTCCGACCTGGATTGGAGCCGTTCCGGCGAAGAGGCGATCAAAGACTATAACAAGGGAGACACTGTTCGAGCCTCGGTGCTTGAGACGGATCCAGAGAAAGAGCGGATCAGCCTAGGGATCAAGCAACTCAGCGCCGACCCCTTCCAATCGGCAGCATCCTTGAAAAAGGGAGCTACGGTAACCTGCGAAGTTATCGAGGTGAAAGACTCCGGCATAGACGTCAAGATTACTGGCACGGACGTAACCTCCTTCATTCGCCGTGCTGACCTCTCGCGGGAGCGGAGCGAGCAGCGGCCCGAGCGCTTTGCTCCCGGTGATATGGTGGATGCAGTCGTCACCCAGATCGATAAGACAGGGCGCAAAATCGGGCTCTCCATCAAAGCGCTTGAAATTGCGGAAGAAAAGGAAGCTGTCGCCCAGTTTGGTTCAACTGATAGCGGTGCGTCACTCGGTGATATTCTCGGTGCAGCATTGAACAAAGCTCAAACGAAAGAGAAAGAGTAGGGCCGATAGGCGCTAATGAATGATGGGCAAGCCGCTGGCATGGCCAAGCCCATTGCTCTTTCGAACGGGGGTACATGACGCTCGATACTGACATTCTTTTAGACCGCCGCCGCCTCAAGCGGCGCCTTACCTTTTGGCGCGTTGTGGCGATTGCCGCGATCGTGGCCGTCGCGGCACTCGCCGCGAGCGGAGGCGGCGAAAGCGGATTTACCGGCCTTGAGGGCAGCCAAATTGCTCGCGTCACAATAAGCGGGTTCATCGGCGATAGCCGCCCAAGGCATGAGCTGCTTGTCAAGCTACGCAAGAACAAGAATGTCAAGGCCGTGATTGTTTCGATCGATAGCCCAGGCGGTACGACCGCGGGCGGCGAAGCCCTCTACGAGGATCTGCGTGCACTCGCGCAAGAAAAGCCGGTCGCGGCCGTTTTTCGAACAGCGGCTACCTCGGCCGCCTATCTCGGCGGGATAGCGACGGACTTTATTGTCGCGCGCGGGAACACGATAACCGGCTCAGTTGGGGTCATTTTTCAATGGGCCGAAGTCAGCGATCTCCTCTCAAAGCTCGGCATTAAGGTCGATGAAGTCCGAAGCGGGCCCTTGAAGGCGCAACCTTCGCCCTTCACCCCAACGGATGACCAGGCAAAGCAGCTTACACAGGAGCTTGTGAAGGAGTCGCAGATCTGGTTTGTGGGGCTTGTTGCGGAACGGCGCAAAGCTGCTGTGCCCTCTCTGGAAGAGATTAAGACCGGCCGGATCTATACGGGCAGGGAAGCGCTTAAGATCGGTCTTATCGATGCGATTGGAGACGAGCAGACCGCCATCAAATGGTTCACGGATGTGCGCCATGTCGAAGCGGACCTGCACGTGCGGGACTGGAAGCCTGAAACCAGTTCGCCTTTAGGCGTATTTTCGTCCTCGATTTCGAGTCTTGCTGCAAAGATTGGGCTTGGTTCTCTCCTCGATCAAAATATTTTAGATGGAATCGAGCTGCTGAAGGACCGGCCGCTTGACGGATTATTCTCCATTTGGCACCCTTGACCGGCAAAAATAATGAGACACTGCAATGATTAAATCCGAGCTTATTGAGAAACTCGCCGTCGAAAATCCCCATTTGATGCACAGAGATGTCGAGAAGATCGTTAACGTGATTTTCGAGGAGATCACGGGCGCCCTTGCGCGCGGCGACAGGGTCGAACTTCGAGGGTTTGGAGCTTTTTCGGTCAAGCATCGGCCGTCACGCGTTGGCCGAAACCCTCGGACCGGGGACCAGGTGCAGGTTTCCGAGAAGTTTGTTCCCTATTTTAAAACGGGCAAGGAACTCCGAATAAGGCTGAACCCCCCTGCCGATGCGCCAGTGACCCAAAAGGGGCGCAAAAAGGCTCCGGCCAGGGCCTCCTGAGCCAAGGCGGCGAAGTTGACTGTCAAACGCTTTATCAAGGTATTCCTCCTCTTTGTCATAGGCGGCATCATTGCGGCTTACGCAGTCGCGAACCGGCAGCCAGTCCGCTTCATTCTCGATCCCTTTATCAGCAGAGACGTGGCGGCCTCGATCGAAGCCCCGCTCTTCGTCTATCTATTCGTTGTACTGTTTACGGGCATTCTGATTGGGGCCGCCGCGGTATGGATAAGCCAGCGGCGCTGGCGAAAAGCTGCCCGATCCGAGTCCAGGGAAGCTGCGCGGTGGAAGCGGGAGGCCGAAAATCTGAAATCGGGTTTGCAATCGGCTCCAGGCAGAGCTGCGAATTCAAACACACCGCCCCGGCCGCTCCGATCTCATCTGTAAACTTGTTTTTGCCAGCAAGCGTTTTCGGCCGCTGTAGACCCTATAGGCACCGCACCCCAATTATAAGCGAAATGACCATATCGGTAAAAATCTGCGGCATCTCGACTAGGCGAGGGCTTGAAGCCGCCATCGAGGCTGGAGCCAACTATGTTGGATTTGTATTCTTTCCAAGAAGCCCCAGAAATGTGTCTCTTGCCAGAGCCGCCAAGCTTGCCGGCCACGCGGAAGGCCGCGTCAAGACCGTCGCTTTAACCGTGAACGCTGACGACGCAGCGATTGAGAAAATCATGGCTGAGTGCCAACCACAGTTTCTGCAGCTGCACGGCGACGAAAGCGTTGAGCGGGTCGCAAACATGCGGGAACTGTCTGGAGCTTCGATCATCAAAGCGATAAAGGTAAGGACCGCCAGGGACGCCGGCGCTGCCCGTGCTTACGAAGCGGTTGCGGACATCCTCCTGTTCGACGCGCAGGCCCCTTCCCTTGCACTTTGCCCTGGTGGGAACGGCTTGTCTTTCGACTGGACTTTGCTCAGGAAGGCGCCCCTAAGGCCCAATTTCATGGTTTCTGGCGGCCTCAACTCTGCTAACGTGCGCATGGCCTTGAGGGTGAGCGGCGCTTCTGCCGTCGATGTCTCCTCGGGCGTCGAGACGCTGCCCGGTGTAAAGAGCCCCAGGCTGATACGGCAGTTCGTGAGGAACGTAAGATCGTTCGACTTGGCGCGGCCGCTGGCAACCGCAGCCTAAAAGGGAATTGTCATGTCTAGTTCAGCCGAGACACCACTGAATTTGAACAGCTTCAGAACCGGACCCGATGAGCGCGGCCACTTTGGTCTTTACGGCGGCCGTTTTGTAGCTGAAACGCTGATGCCTCTTATTCTGGAGCTCGAAGCCGCATATTCGGAGGCCAAGAACGATCCAGCTTTCCACGCTGAGCTCGCCAATCTCAATGCTCACTATGCAGGCCGACCAAGTCCGCTCTATTTTGCGGAGCGCCTTACTGACCATCTTCGCGGCGCCAAGATCTATTTCAAACGCGATGAGCTGAACCACACCGGCTCTCATAAGATCAATAATTGCTTGGGCCAAATTTTGCTCGCCAGGCGCATGCAAAAAACCCGCATCATCGCCGAGACGGGCGCCGGCCAGCACGGCGTCGCTGTCGCCACGGTTGCGGCCCGGTTCGGACTTCCCTGCGTAGTGTATATGGGCCAAACCGACATTGAGCGGCAAAGCCCCAATGTGTTCCGCATGCGCCTTTTGGGCGCGGAAGTGCGACCAGTCATTTCCGGCACAGCCACGCTGAAGGACGCGATGAACGAGGCCCTCCGTGACTGGGTCGCCAATGTCAGCGATACCTTCTACATTATTGGCACGGTAGCCGGTCCCCACCCCTATCCGGGAATGGTCCGCGACTTTCAATCCATTATCGGCCGGGAAGTACGAGAGCAGATGATGGCGGCGGAAGGACGGTTGCCGGATACGCTGGTCGCCTGCATCGGCGGCGGTTCCAATGCCATGGGCCTTTTCCATTCCTTTCTGGACGACCGCTCTGTGACGATGTTCGGAGTGGAGGCGGCAGGACGCGGCCTCGAGGTGCCTAATGGGCACTGTGCCTCTCTGAATGGTGGACGCCCAGGCGTTCTTCATGGAAACCGGACCTATCTTCTTCAGGATGACGACGGCCAGATCTTGGACGGGCATTCAATCTCGGCCGGCCTCGATTATCCTGGTATCGGCCCCGAACATTCCTGGCTCAGGGATACGGGCCGGGTCACCTATGTTGCGGCGACGGACCGGGAGGCGCTCGATGCCTTTCAGCTCTGCACGCGCCTCGAAGGCATTATCCCTGCATTAGAGCCCGCACACGCTCTCGCTTATGTGACGAAGCTCGCTCCAGCCTTGCCGCCAAGCAATCTCCTCGTTATGAACATGTGCGGCCGCGGCGATAAGGACATCTTTGCCGTCGCCGGTCATCTCGGGATGGAAATCTAATCGGCCCGGAAGCCCAAGAACAAAGGATTTGAGCGGTCTTGATGCAGCGACTGGCGCGTACTTTTGCAGCACTTGCGGAGGCGAAAAAGAAGGCCCTTGTCACCTTCACGACGGCGGGCGACCCTGATTACGCTACTTCGCTGCAAATCCTGACGGGGCTGCCGAAAGCGGGGGCCAACATCCTTGAAATCGGCATGCCGTTCTCCGACCCCATGGCGGATGGGCCAGCCATCCAGCGTTCTTCTCAGCGGGCGCTCAAGGCCGGGCAGACGATGGGCAAGACGCTCGAAATGGTGCGCAGCTTCCGCCAAACCGACAGCGAAACTCCCATTGTCTTGATGGGCTATTATAATCCTATCTATGTGTTCCCCACTGATCGCTTTCTCGTCGAAGCTGCCAGCTCCGGCGTCGATGGCCTTATCGTCGTAGATGTTCCACCGGAGGCGGACGACGAGCTTTGCCTTCCCGCACTCGAGGCCGGACTGAACTTTATCAGGCTTACGGCCCCAACCACGACGGACAAACGTCTCGAACGCGTGCTTACCAACACGAGTGGTTTCGTCTATTACGTCTCAATCACCGGAATAACCGGCACCCGCGCACCCGATCTCGCCGTCGTAGAACGGAATGTCAGCCGGATCAAAGCGAAGACCCCGTTGCCGGTCGTTGTCGGTTTTGGTGTGCGCACCCCTGGCCAAGCCAAAG
>JBAUNL010000476.1:0-2585 GCA_049579205.1 Rhodomicrobium sp.
GATCGTCGCAGCCGCCGAGCGGCGGATGCGGGAAGGCGGCTTTCATGGTTTCTCGTTTCGCGAGATTGCTGCCGATGTCGGCATTAAGAGCGCCAGCGTGCATCATCATTTCCCGACGAAGGAGCATCTGGGAGCGGCAGTGATTAAGGCGTACACCAAGCGCTTCTTGGAAGCTCTCGGGGACCCCAATGACGCCCGGCGGACGCCACGGGCCTTGCTTAGGTACTACGTGGATTGCTACCGCCGGGCCCTCGGGAAGGATTGGCAGATGTGCTTGTGCGGCGTAATCACCTGCGAGAGGATGTCGTTGCCGGCCGATGTCGCCCAAGCAGCGGCAGAGTATTTCGAGCGCAATGTGGCATGGCTTGAGCCTGTGCTTCGGCGGAAGTCGCCGCTGGCGAAGATCGAGGCGATCCGAGCGGAAGCACTCCGGATCATCACCCTCCTTGAGGGCGCAATGCTGGTGACAAAGGCGTTGAATGATAACCGTGCTTTCGAGCTGGCCGCGAAATCGATTTTGCAATGATGCGCTTAGTTCATGCTGCCGTTCATAGGAGAGACGGGTGTGTAGTTTGCCTTCGAGCCATTGCACGGCAGACCGCGGCGGCTAAGCCCGGCGACTTCCTGCGCCGCTTCGAAGAGCGGCTGCAAGCGCTGGCTACAAGCTATGACGTGCTTGTCAAAAGCGGGTGGAAGGGCGTGGACCTGAGTGATCTAGTGCGGTTTCAGCTCGCTCATTTCCATGATTTAGTCGATAACCGGATTGAGCTTGACGGGCCATCAATCTGCATCTCCGCTCCGGCCGCTCAAACCATCGGTATGGCAGTGCACGAGCTCGCCACCAATGCGGGCAAGTATGGCGCGCTTTCCAACGGAACTGGCAGGGTCCAAATTGACGTACGCCAAGAGAGCGGCGAGGAAGGCTTCCGCATGAGCTGGCGCGAGAGCGGCGGCCCCTTTGTCGCGGCTCCGGCCCACAGCGGCTTTGGCTCGACCGTAATCACCGGTCTGGTGAGGAGCGGGCTCGATGCGGAAGTCGAACTCAACCATCAAACTGCCGGTGTGAGCTGGCGCCTGCGATGCCCAGCGGAAGATGTGACGCAGAAGAGCCTGTAGGCCCAAGCCGCCGCCGGCTGGACGAATGAGGTCGCTACCGAAAAAGCTCCTGCTATATTTAGCCTCGGCGATAATATCGAGGTGTATGAGAACTTTTCACCGGCTTCCGGGCCATCGTCGAACTCCTGAAAGCTGCCAAGCTAACGGCGCTGAGCTCGGCCTAATGGCCCAAGAGCGGAACCTTGGTACCACTGATGTCAGATTTCATTGAACTGCTCGAATGGTTGCCGTGCTTCGGCTTCGTTTTTTCGAGCCTTCGTCTATCCCGGCCAACTCATCGAGTTACTCTTCGGTCAGACGAAGTCTGATGAGGGCCTCGAACCATTTGTCCACGATACCTTGTGGCGCGGCTGGCATAATGATCGCTCCACAAGCCAAGGGTGCCCCTCGACCATCATAACGAACATTGTGTTTGAAACGATAAAGTTCTGGGATCGAAGCCGCCCATGCCGCGGCGAGCTGTTCCTGGGTCGCGTCGCTCCGCAGGTGCTGCGCGACACGCCGACTCATATTCTCGAAGGAAACGCCTACATGCTCCACGGCATCCATTGTTCCAATGATCTCCTTTTCATCGTTCCATCTTCGCCGACCTATCGTTCGATAGACATGTCTCCGGTATGCTTGCCAGTCAACATGCTACCTATCAATTGGTAGACAAATATTTGTGAGCAGAATCACAGCTGCCGCGGGATAGCGGCACCAAGCGGAAAGAGCATGACCAGGTCGTGCTGGGTTTACAGTGCCGGTGCCTCTGGCGTGCGTAAGCTATCTGATCGCGTTGTCGCAGGCGCGTTCAATCGGGCAATCCTCACATGCGGCGTCATCACAGAGGCGGCAGATGGAGTACGCCTGGATCTTGTCCTGACAGAGTTGATAAAGGAGCTTTTCAAGAATGTCATCGAACCGCTGCAAATCACGGCCCGGCAGTTTCGACAGCACGGCTTCCAGCGGCTTCGTCCGGTCTTTAATCAACTCGCGCCTTAGTCTTGCGCCTTGTGTGGTCAAATATAGGGCGAGTGTCCGCCCATCCTGCCCATTCCGCCGCTCGACAAGACCCTCTGATGTCAGCCGGTCCACCAGGCGCACGCTCCCGCTGTGGGTCAGGCCCAGAATCCGGCGGAGCATATCGACAGAAAGGCCAGGTACATGGCCGATCGTTGTCAAAGCGGCAGGAGTTTCCCCGCCTTGGCCTAGCCGCTGTTCTGCCGCGGCCTTCATCTGATCGCCAAGTCCAAGCGCGATCGCGCCGAGAAGATTTGCTGTGCGTTTGATTGTCATCACAGAAACGTATGAATTGATCACATAACTTTCAAGCACTTGTTGCTTGATATATGTGTGTGTCATGCATAATACTGTCGCAGACAAGCCAACAACGGCCCCGCCATTGAGAAACGGAGATCCACTATGAAACAGACCTCAACACTATCTAAGCTCCGGCTTGGACTTGTCGCAGCTGCCCTGGTCGGCGG
>JBAUNL010000477.1:0-4184 GCA_049579205.1 Rhodomicrobium sp.
CATCTACGCCGGCTGCCGGTCATGCTTTCGAACGGGTGCGGCGGTAGGATGTTGCACACCGAAAATGGGAACAGCGTTCGTGGGGCCTGACCGGCGGACCCTTGCACATGAGAGTGCGGCATAGGCCGGAAACGCTTCGTGTCTGTGTTCCTTGCCGCATGACCAATATCCTTCTTTGCGCAGAAAACACCAAATCGCAGCAAGCCCGCGCAAGCAATAATCACCTCCGCCGCATAGCTTCACTCCAGCAGTGTATCGCGCTCTCATCAAAACGAGAGCGTAGAAGGAGGTCCTATGAAAAAGGTTCTGGGTCTATCGGCGCTGACCCTACTTTTGGGTGTCACAGGCGCGAGCGCGAGGTCAGTCCCGTCAGCACGAGCGTTGCAGTATCCGGATAAGGCTTGGTATCAAATGGCTCCTGGAGCCTGTGGCTATTATCCCTACAATTTCAGGCGGCCCAGCACACCCCCAATTGACCCGTTCCACTTTTCGGACTAGCCAAGCGTGGCTCGGCTGGCATGAATTAGACTAGCGCGGTGAGGTAGCTAACCTGCCGAATAAGTTCGGCTCTCAATCGTTAATATTATGCATGGCCGGGAATGGCTGGGGGCAAGTGCCGTGCGGTGACGGTGATGCCTGCGGCGGCTACCCCGCCTGCCGTAGGCTCGCCTTCACCTCAGCAGACTGTGCAGCAATGGAGCGGTACGGGCCTTGTTGGTTGATAATCACGAAGGATTCTCTCAACCCGATTGGAATCAGGATTGCCCCTAGCTCCATTGCCATCCCTCAGTCTGACACGCATTTACAAAGAAAACAACTTAAGTAAGTGATGGCGTGTGATGGTGCCCCTGACTAGGGTGTGCGACCGGCAGGCTTTCGGCCCGGTGACAGCACGTCCCGGCGAGCCAGTAATTCCTTGTAACCAGCGAACAAGTCCAAGTTTCCGATCACGCTAAAGGCCCTCGGCGAAAAGCTGGCAGTGATAATTGCGACCTTCGTCGGGGTCAGCCTTTTCATGGGCTGTTTTTCGATATCTTATTCATAATGATGAGCGAGGCTGGCAGGGAGACAGGAAATATGCAGGCATCCGGAAGCCCGGGGGCGCCTCAACTCATGTACCGGCACTCCATCGCTGTCCGGCTCACGCACTGGATCGGGGTTCTTTGCATAGCCATCTTGCTCATGAGCGGGCTGCAAATCTTCAACGCTCATCCAGCGCTTTATCTCGGTCAGGCGTCGGACTTCGCAAAACCCGTCTTATCGATCGGGGCGGAGGAGAAGAATAGCCGCGAAATCGGCGTAACTCGCATATTTGGGCACGACTTCAACACGACCGGTGTCTTGGGCCTTTCCGGTGAACAGAATAGCGACCGGCATGCGTTTCCCGCGTGGGCGACGCTGCCCAGCTATCAAGACCTTGCTGGTGGCCGGCGCTGGCATTTCTTCTTCGCTTGGCTTTTGCTGTTCAACGGCTTGGCTTATTTGCTCTATAGCCTTCCAAGTGGACATTTCTGGCGTGACCTGGTCCCTTCGCCGGCACAGCTCCGGCACATCGGAACCTCGATCACTGATCATTTGCGCCTACGCTTTCCGCAAGGAGACGAGGCAAGGCATTACAACGTTCTCCAGCGCATCTCCTATCTCCTTATCCTGTTCGTTGTGGTCCCGCTCTTGATTATCGCGGGCCTGGCACTTTCACCTGGCCTTGACGCAGCATTCCCCAGTCTTACGGATACGCTTGGCGGGCGGCAATCTGCCCGAACGATCCATTTTATATGCGCGTTCCTCGTGACAGGGTTTGTGATTATTCATGTGGCGATGGTGCTGTTGTCGGGTGCTTTAAACAATCTTCGTTCGATGATCACCGGCTGGTACGCCATAAAACCGGAACCTACCTCTCATGGCGGCTCAAACTAACCGGCGGGCCGTTTTGGCGGGAGTTACGGCAAGCATTGCCGCTCTGCCGCTGGCCGGCTGCGATCTTCTTTCCGGAAACCCGTCTGTCCGGAAAGTTTTGGATAAGGCGGAGGCCCTAACCGAGTACGCGCAAAGGCTGCTCCTTTCGCGGCAAGCGCTTGCCCAAGAGTTTAACGAGGCGGACATATCGGAACATTTCAGAGCCAACGGCTCGACCGACCCCGACGATCCCGCTTATGCGAGCCTGGCCCAGTCGAACTTTCAAGACTACCGGCTTGAGCTTTCGGGTCTTGTGAATACGCCATTGCGCTTGTCGCTGACCGAATTGCGCGCTCTGCCTTCGCGCGCCCAGATTACGAGGCATGACTGCGTTGAAGGCTGGAGCTGTATCGGCAAGTGGACCGGCGTTCCACTCAGTACCCTGCTGCAGCGAGCGGGTCTTTCGCCCAGCGCAAAATACATTGTATTTTATTGCGCCGATAGCCTCGAAGGTTCTTTGGACGAGGGCAGCAAATACTATGAAAGCATTGACTTGATCGATGCTTTTCATCCCCAGACCATTCTTGCCTACGACATGAACGGCGCGCCGCTGAAGGTGCCCTACGGCGCACCCCTCCGCCTTCGGGTCGAGCGCCAGCTTGGCTATAAGATGGCAAAATACATTATGAGAATTGAAGCAGTGGCGGATTTCCGGGAAATCAATGGCGGCCGCGGCGGTTATTGGGAAGACCGCGGCTACGAATGGTATGCGGGTATTTGATCCCCGGAACGGGCGTGCCAACGTGCAAATGAATATTCCAGAATTTTGCCTTGCCGTTCTTTTTGGCGGCCACGATGAGACGGCGAGCTTCATCGAACGTAATTTTGAGCCCGCTGAACGCATCCTTTTTCCACGTACGGCAGGAGCTGCCGCCTCCGAATCCTTTGCCGATGCCACGCTCACTCTTGCGAGACGCCTGAGCAATAGGGAACTGGCTGTGACCGATGCGACGGATATCACCTCGCGTGACCGGGCCAAACTAGTCTCGATCGCGAAACAATACTATGCACTGCCGGTCGCAATCATCCTCGATCCGAGGGACACGCAGACGAGCGAAGGGGGCCGGACCAGACCAGCCAATCCCGCACCAAGCCACGCCAAGCTGGCCGCAGAGGGCTTCCGCTCTGTTCATTACATCTCAAGCCGCGAACAGATGGAGGCAGCAAGGGTTCTGCGCGAGCCTCTGCCCGTGGACAAACGCAACGAAAAAGGCCCCTTCGATATCATCGGTGACATTCATGGCTGTGCCACCGAGTTGGAAGCATTGCTAGCAAAGCTCGGCTACCAGATTGGAGGTACAGGACGCGAAGGCGAACGCAATTACCGGGTTCTCAAAAACTCAGGCAGAAGGGCAATCTTCGTTGGCGATCTTGTCGATCGCGGCCCCAGGATCTTGGACGTGTTGTCCCTTGTAATGGCGATGACCCAGGCTGGGGAGGCGCTTTGCGTGATTGGGAACCATGACGACAAGCTGTTGCGCTGGCTGAAGGGGCGTGATGTGAAGGTCACTCACGGGCTCGAAAAATCAACCGAACAAATGGCGCCGGCGTCAAACGATTTCAAAGATCGTGTTAAAGCCTTTCTCGAAGGGCTGCCAAGCCACCTTTGGCTCGACGGCGGCAAGCTCGTAGTAGCCCATGCGGGAATTGCCGACAGAATGATCGGCCGCTCTTCGCCCGCGGTTCGTGAATTTTGTCTTTACGGCGAGGCAACGGGGAAGAAAGACGAACATGGTCTTCCGGTCCGTGGTAATTGGGCGGCCAGATGTGTGGGCTCGGCGAAAATCGTTTACGGGCATACCCCTACGGTGGAGCCGGTTTGGTTGAACAACACCATTTGCATCGACACGGGTTGCGTGTTCGGGGGCGCTTTGACGGCCCTGCGCTGGCCCGAGAAGGATCTTGTAAGCGTGCCAGCCAACAGCGTCTACAGCCCCTAAAGCGCTGCCCTCGTGGAAAAACGGGGAACCTGTCTCGACTCAGCCTTGCCGGCGGCCGGGCTGTTTGGTGCCTGCTACATAAATTTCGTCAACCGCGCGGTCGTCTGCCAGTATTATCTGTACGAACAGCGCTTCCCATAAGCTGTTCGCGTGCCTCATCCGCTGTTCGATGACCGGCTTCGATTTGAGATCGATGACAATGATATCTGCATCGTATCCGGATGCGAGATTTCCCGCCTCGCCGGTCAATCTGAGGACGGCGGCACTGCCCATTGTGGCAAGCCAAAA
>JBAUNL010000478.1:0-10181 GCA_049579205.1 Rhodomicrobium sp.
CCTCTCCGAGAGCAGGGCGTTTACGGCAGTCTCCGTATTTACAACAGTGAGTTTTGTGTCGGTGGGGCTGCTCTTGACGCATCCGATGCCATTCGTTGCTGAAGCCCTCGGCCTATTTCTGCACTAGCCCTATCGGGGGATTTCCTCTTCTCCATGCTCGCGCAAGAGCGCAAGAAGGCGCTTGCGCATAAGCATACTTGGCCGGTCGGATGGCATATGCATTTCGATCTTGCGGCTCATATCCACGATCGCGTCGGGGTCCGTGGATTCCAAGATTTCACGATCCTCCTCAATGATGGCCGCGTCCCATGCGATCAACTCCTCCGCAGAGCAGTTCTGCTCGGTGTCGTTCCGGTAAAGGATCTGTACGAGCTCGATGGAGCCGTCATCGATGGGCGTTGCGCTGTTTAGAATGATGTGACGCAGGCCGCTTGGATATTCCATATCGAGCCGCCGGCAAAACGGCATGAACCATTTATTGCGCATGTGGCGTTTAGTTGTTGGCTCTGTTGTCCCCGTTACCCGGTATGCGATCGGGGGATTGAGAATGGGCACGACTGATTCCGCCTCGAAGCCGTAATCGGTCTCCACAAGCTGATATTTCTCGGGTTTCGGCTGGTTGATGTCGCCGAATGTCGCCTTATGCACGAACGCGAAATGCGCGTTGTCGAAAGAATTTTCCATGAAGCGCAGCGCAGCGCAGTTCCAGCGGTCGTGGAATTGGAAGATGCGGCGATATCCTGGGTCGCGGTCTTCGGGTATGTCCGGAATGGGCTGGAGCGGATCTTCGAGCGCAACCCAGACATAGCCGTATTTTTCCTGCGTATGATAGGCTTTTGCGGTCGCCTTCGGAACTTCCTGCTCGAAGGGAAACTGCGGAATATTGATGAGTTTTCCGGTGCGGTCGTATTCCCAGCCATGATATCCGCAGACGATATTGCCATTGCGGCACCAGCCTTTGGAAAGTTTAGCGGTCCGGTGGCAGCAGCGGTCTTCCAGCGCAGCGGGCTGACCTTCGGCATCGAGAAAGAGCACTATTTTCTCGCCCAAAAGCGTGAAGGGCTTTGGACCGCCCGCTAAATGATCGATCCTGATAGTCGCATACCAGAACCGGCGCAGAACTTTCTGACGGGTGTTCAGCATAAGTGCTCCTTAGCCAGATCAAGCCGCGAGGCGGCCCACAACTCGCGCCGCATCATGGCGCAAACGTTCCAGATCCATGCCAGGGATTTTTCCGTCCTCGACAACGATTTTTCCGCCGACCATGAGATAGCGGACATGGGCCGCGCCGCCGCATGTCACCGGCGCGGACAAGAGGTCGTGCATGCCGAAATAGCGCGGATGTGATAGCTCGAAGACGGCGATGTCCGCCAGCTTTCCAGGGGCGAGAACGCCAGCCTCATCCCAACCTAGAACCTTCGCGCCGCCCGCAGTGGACCAGCGCACCACATCTTCGACGAGCACAGCGTCCGAGCCGCGCACCGCCCGGTGAACATGCCAGGCCGAGTGCATTTCGCTGATCATGTCGGCGGCTTCGTTCGATGCGGCTCCATCCACGCCAAGAGAAACGGCGCCGCCTTGGGAAGCGAGCACAGGCGCCGGAGCAATGCCGGAACCCAGCCGGCAATTGGATTGCGGGCAATGCGCCATGCCAGTGCCTGTCTCCGCGAACAACTGAATTTCAGCATCGTCCATGTGGACGCAATGGGCGAACCAAATATCCGGGCCGAGCCAATTGTGATCCGCCATCCAATGGATTGGACGCTTGCCGAACATTTCGAGGCAGAACTTCACATAGTCGACGGTCTCAGACATGTGGCTGTGCACGCGCAGCTTCATTTGGCGAGCAGCCGCGACGATCTCCTTCAATTCGCCCACCTCCACGGCGAAGGGAGGCGTCGTCGGTGAGAACGCAACGCGCGTGAGGCTGTCGGGCGCAGGATTGTGATGCTTACTTTTGCAAGCCTCAACAGCTTTGATCATCTTACCGAGCGATTCTGTCGGCATGGCCGCGATTTCAGGTGTATCAAAGGACCGGGCGACCGTCGCCCCGCCGCGGCAGAAGATAAACCGCAACCCGAGTTTTTGCGCGACCTCGAACACTACGTCCGACGGGTCGAAGCGGTAGCTATCGGAAAAAAGATAGTGATGGTCAGCCGCCGCAGTTGTCCCTGATAGAAGCAGTTCCGAGAGACCGATTTGCGCTGCGACGCTCATGGCCTCTTCGTCGAGCTTGCTCCAGAAGCGATAGGGTACTTGCCGCAGCCAGGCGAAGAGGGGGCTATCCAGGCCAGGGCGAACCCCTTTTAGAACGCTCTGCAGCAAATGATGATGCGTTGAGACCAGCCCCGGATAGATCACGCAGCCAGCTGCATTCAACCGTTGTTCCCCCGGCTGCGGAGTCAGCTCCCCAATTGCGGCGATGCGCCCATTCGCGATGCGGATCGCACCTTTCGCCCGCATGGCTTCGCCGGGCAACCCGGTGAAAATTCCTTCCGCGCCCTCGATCAGAATCGATGTCATGCTTGCCCTCCGCTTCACCTTTGGCGAAGCAATCGCTATGCCAAGAGCTATAGCATGGGGGTAAATTCCTTGCTGGACAAATCCGGGCTTGGCATATCCTTTGCGGTGCCAAGTCCATATGGGAGAGGAAGAAGAGCCATGAACGAACCTGCACCCTGGGAAGATTACGTTGGCGCCTCGGCGAAGGCGCTTGGCATCGCGTTGGAGCCAAGCTGGAAAGTGGCGGCTGCCACGAATCTTGAAGTCATTTTCAAAATAGCTGGCTTCGTGGATGGGTTTGAATTGCCGGATGACGCCGAGCCAGCCCCTGTTTTTGAGGCCTAACCATGACCTATGTTTCCGCTTCATCCCTGGCTGCAGACATCGCTGCCGGAAAGAAGACTGCGCTTGAGACCATCGACGGAGCCCTTGCGAATATCGCTGAAGTTAATCCAAAGGTGAACGCCTTCACCACAGTGACCGCCGAGCGGGCGAAGGCAAAGGCGCGCGAGGTCGATGCCGCATTGGCGTCCGGTCAAAAGGCCGGCCCGCTCGCGGGCGTTCCCTTCGCAGTCAAGGACCTCTACGACGTCAAGGGCATAACGACACTTGCCGGATCGAAGATCAATCGCGACCTCCCGCCTGCTGAACGCGATGCCACTCTGATCGAAAGGCTTGAAGCGGCGGGCGCGGTTCTGGTTGGCGCGCTCAACATGGGCGAATATGCGTACGACTTCACAGGCGAAAACATACATTACGGCCCTTCGCGCAATCCTCACGATTTGAGCCGGATGACCGGTGGCTCTTCCGGCGGCTCGGGTGCCGCAACCGGAGCGGGCTTAGTTCCCATCGCGCTTGGCTCCGATACCAATGGCTCGATCCGCGTCCCCGCATCATTTTGCGGCTTGTTCGGCCTCAAGCCAACCTACGGCCGGCTGCCCCGCACCCGCACGTTTCCGTTTGTCTCAAGCCTCGATCATGTGGGGCCGTTGACGCGGAACGTCCGTGACCTAGCGCTCGCCTATGATGCGATTCAGGGGCCCGATGAGGAAGATCCAGTTTGCGCCAAGCGGGCTATCGAACCCGCGCTGCCTGCACTCGATCGCGGAATTGGAGGGCTTCGCATTATAAAGGCGGGTGGGTACTTTCGGCGTGGCGCGACAAGTGAAGTGCTTGGCGCATTGGATGAAGTTGCCAAAGCCCTGAATGTCACAAAGGAAATTGAACTTCCGGAGGTTCACCGGGCAAGAAGCGCGGCGTTCATCATCACCGCCAGCGAAGGAGCTGCCCTCCATCTCGATCGCCTGCGTCACCGGGCCAGCGATTTCGACCCTGCGGTGCGTGACCGGCTGATCGCTGGGGCGATGATCCCCGCGTCTCTTGTTGTGAAGGCCCAAAAATTCCGGCGCTGGTACCAGGCGGAAATGAGGAAACTCTTCGAGGAGGTTGACGCTATTATTGCGCCAGCCACGCCTTGCACGGCTCCGCTCATTGGCGAGCAGATGATGAAATTAAATGGGGCCGAGGTGCCGCTCAGGGCCAATATCGGCATCTACACCCAGCCCATCTCTTTCATCGGTCTGCCCGTGATAGCTGTGCCAGTGCCGTTGTCGCCGCTGCCCGTTGGCATTCAGATCATTGCGCCGGCGTGGCGCGAGGATATCGCATTCGCCATTGCAGCGGACTTAGAACGCCGTGGCGTCGTGGCTTCGCCTGCTCCTAATCTTCGGTGAGGACGGAATGGAGATCGATATTCCAGAAGTAGTGGCTGAGGTAACGGAGGCCTTTCAGACATATGAGAGGGCGCTAGTGACCAATGATGTGAAAACATTGGACGCGCTATTCCACGATGATGCACGTACTATCCGCTACGGCGGCGGCGAGAACCTTTACGGTTACGAAGAGATCAAAGCCTTCCGCGCCGCACGCTCACCCGCAGGCCTGGCAAGAACCAACGACCGCACGGTGATAAGCACCTATGGCCGTGATTTCGCAATCGCCTCGACGCTGTTCTATCGCGAATCTGCACCGGGAAAGGTTGGCCGCCAGATGCAGAGCTGGGTGCGCTTTCCGGAGGGCTGGCGCATCGTGGCGGCTCATGTGAGCATCATTAATTTGCCGGCCTAATTCAATCTCGCGGCTACGTTGATTTGAAAGGGAAACCCCCGAGCCCATACGCAAAACTAGCCGCGCCGATCGCGGGGGCGAGCGGCGGGCGGGCGAGGAACCCGCCAACACCTTTGTCCACGGCGAGCTTTCCGTTTTCGACGACGATATTGCCGCGCAGGATCGTGGTAACGGGCCAGCCGGTGACTTCAATCCCCTCATAGGGCGTATAATCGGAGCCATCGTGCAGATCCGCGTGGCGAATTTTGCGCCTGATCGACGGATCCCAAAGAACGAGGTCTGCATCGGCGCCGATTGAGATCGCTCCCTTGCGGGGATGCAGACCGTAGGCTTTCGCATGATTGGTTGCTGTCAGGGCTGCGAATTGCGGAAGGCTTATACGGTTTTTCATGACGCCTTCCGAGAAGAGGATGGGCAGCCGCGTTTCCACGCCAGGGATGCCGTTCGGCACCCAGCGAAAACTCGTTCGCCCCTTCGGATTGAGTTTTCCCTTTTCATCGTCATAGCGGAATGGGCAATGGTCGGAAGAGTAGAAGTCGAAGTCGCCCTTGATTAGTCCGTGCCAGCAGGCTTTCTGACTTGCTTCATCACGCGGCGGAGGGGAGCAGACATATTTGGCGCCCTCCATATTCAGGCCCTCCAAATCTTTCGCGGTCAGAACCAGATATTGCGGGCAGGTCTCAGCCAGCACTTTCACGCCGCGAAGCCGGGCGCGCTTGATTTCCTCCAACGCCTCCCCATTCGACACATGCACGATAACGACGGGAACACCCATGATCTCGGCCAATGTCAGCGCGCGGTGAGTAGCCTCTCTCTCCACAGGGATTGGCCGCGACGACGCGTGGAAATGCGGGGCAGTCTTGCCTTCGCGCTCGTGAGCATCAGTTAGAAAGCGGATGATGTCGTAATTTTCGGCGTGCACCATGACGAGCGCTCCCGTTTCGCGGGCGACACTCATGACCTTCAAAATCTGCTCGTCGGTGAGGGCCAGACCCTCATAGGTCATGAAGACTTTAAAAGAGGGGAAGCCATCCAGAATAAGCGCGGGCAACTCCTGGCCAAGCACCTGCGGCGTAGGATCGGAAATGACGAGGTGAAATCCATAATCCGTGTAGCACTGGCGTACCGCTTTTGCGTGGTAGGCCGTCACCGCATCGCGCAGACCTTGTCCTTTTTCCTGCATGCAGAAAGATAAGACGGTGGTGTTCCCTCCGAAGGCAGCCGAGCGAGTGCCCGACTCGAAATCGTCCGCCATGACCGTGCCGGGGGCCCCCGGCTGGGCAATATGCACATGGCTGTCGATGCCGCCAGGAAGGACGATGCGATCCTTTGCATCGAGGATGCGATCCGCGTTCCCCAAATCCTCGCCAAGCGCCGTGATCCGCCCCTCTCTAATGCCGATGTCGCAAGTAACGGGCGCGGCGCCGGTAACGACGGTGCCGCCGCGGATAATCATGTCAAAATTGTTCATGACGCCCTAGCTGCCGAGATGCATTGCCTGACCTATCCTTATAGCGGCTGATCAGCTTCCGCGATAGGTCGAGTAGCTCCAGGGCGTGATAAGGAGCGGCACATGATAATGGCCTTCGGGCTCGGCAATCGAGAACCTTATGGGCACTTCAGTTAGGAAAGGCGGCTCCGAGGTTGCAATGGCCTTCGCCTTGAAGTAGCCGCCCACGAAAAAGTGCAGTTCGTAAGTGCCGATACGGAGCGGCGCGCCCGAAAGAAGGGGGCTGTCTGTGCGGCCGTCGCTGTTGGTCACAGTCTCCACTAAAAGACCGCTGGCACTCTTGCCAATTTCCAGAAGCTTGATTTCTACACCGCGCGCCGGCTTTCCGGTGACGTTGTCCAAGACGTGGGTGGAAAGGCGCCCATCGGTTTTGGGCGCGCCCGGACCTTCAACCTTGGCGACGAGCCGAAGCCTTGTAATGAAGCCGATTTCATTCAGCGCCGTCTTCCGCTCTTCATCCAGGCGGTGGGCCAACCGGCGCTCGAACTGGGCCAAAACGGAATCGCGCGTATGCCGGCGCACGCAAATGACGAACGGAAAGCCGAACTTCTCCTTATAGGCCGAATTCAAAGCCTCGAAGCGGCTGTATTCGTCTCCGCTGAGGCGATCGAGGCCGAGGCTGCCTTGCTCGGCTTTGGACGCCTCTGTCAAATCACCGGCTTTCGCAACTTTGCCGCCAAGCTCGGGATGATTTCGGATGAAGGTGAGTTGCGTCTCTGCGGGGGCAGCTTGGACCGCCTCAAACATAGCGGCATGCAACGCCGCGACCGTTGCGAATGGTCTCGACCGGAAAGCGGCCTCAGCAACCCAATCGGCGTGCTCGAAGACATCGCCGATGGCGGCCACAAAAGGCGCCTTTTCCATCGCATTGAGTTCAGCCAGCGCGATGCGGTCCGTCAAGGGCCTGCTCCTTCACGCCTCTGCTGCGCTCGCGGCAAGTCGTGCGTCCTCTGCCGCTTCGCCGCTTCCCCTCAGACCGTTGAAATAAAGGTTCAAGATCACGGCGGAAATCGTGGTCAAAATGATGCCTGAGTCAAGCAACGGCTTCAGATCCACGGGGAAGTTCTTGAAGAATGTTGGAGCGACCAGCGGGATTAGGCCAAACCCGATTGAAATCGCGACGACAAAGAGGTTGTTGCGATTGTCCTTGAAGTTGACGCCGCCGAGGATACGGATCCCTGTCGCGGCAACCATCCCGAACATCACAATCCCGGCCCCGCCAAGAACCTCAACCGGAACCGCGCCCACGAGCGTTGCCAGTTTTGGAATGAACCCAAGCGCGATCAAGAGGACTCCCCCTGTCGCCGTCACCCAGCGGGAGCGAACGCCCGTGACACCCACGAGCCCGACATTCTGCGAGAAAGAGGTGTAGGGAAAAGTGTTGAAAATTCCGCCGATAATGGTGCCGATACCATCGCCTCGCAGGCCGCGCGTCAAGTCCGCAGGCCCGATCTTCTTGCCGGTCATCTCCGACAGGGCAAGGAACATGCCCGTCGACTCGATCATCACGACAACCATAACGATGCACATCGTGAGGATCGGCACCAAATGGAACTGCGGGATGCCGAACTGAAATGGATATACGACGCCGAGCCAAGGGGCATTGTGAACGGAGGCAAGATTCATTTTACCCAAGTAATAGGCCAGTGTGGCGCCCGCAACTAATGCGAGCAAGACGGCGATGTTTTGGATGAAGCCGCGCGACCATTTCGTAATCGCCAGAATAAGGACTAGGACAAAAAGCGCGAGTGCAAAGCCATCCAGGGCATCGCGGTTTGGATTTGGGACAACCTTCGCGGCCCCATCCACAATTTGCACGACGGTAAAGGGACCTTCCGCCCAACCAACGCCAATGCGCATGAGCGAGACGCCAATGATTGTAATGATCGATCCGGTGACAAGCGGCGGAAAGAGGGCAAGCAAGCGGCTGACAAAAGGTGCGATGACGATTGCAAAAATCCCGGCGGCAATGACGGCGCCATAAATGGTTAACAGAACCTCAGTTGGAGTGAAGCTCGCGCCCGCGGCCGCCTTGGCTGCATTGATCATCGCGAGCATGGGCGCGACTGAAGCGAAGGTCACGCCCATCATAACTGGCAAGCGGATACCTACGCCAGGAAATCCAGCGGACTGGACGATGGTTGCGAGGCCGCACGCAAGCAAATCGGCATTGATGAGAAGTGCCCGCAGCTCCGGTGTCAGCCCAAGTGCTCCGCTAACAATGAGCGGAACCGCGACGGCTCCAGCATACATCACAAGCACATGCTGAATGGCCAGAGGGATAAGCTTGTGCGGACCAAAAATCTGATCTGCAGGCTCGAAGCTTTTCGCCATCAATTTCCCCCCGATGCTACAAACCTCTTAAGCTTAAGGCGTTTCAAAATCTGGTCAACTTTAATAAAGGCCTAAATGATAGGCACGAACAGCCTAATAATTGGGCTGGCATTTTTGCGGATTTCACCCAATGCTACGATCGAAGGAGAAGTACGCAAGAATGAGAACACAGATCAGACCTTGGCAGGATGTGGCACGGCGCTTGATCGATGTTGCGGGGGGACGCTCTCCCGCGGATATGGTCATCACCGGAGGCCGCTGGGTGAATGTCTATTCCGGCGAGATCATTGCTGACACGGCTGTCGCCATAGCGGAAGGCCGCTTCGCCTATGCCGGGCCGTATGATGCTGCGCTGATTGGGAACAGCACCGAGGTCGTCGAAGCCGATGGGCGCTACCTCGTGCCCGGCTTATGCGACGGTCACATGCATGTCGAAAGCGGGATGCTGACGGTAACCGAGTTTGCGCGCGCCGTAATCCCGCACGGCACCACATCGATGTTCATCGATCCGCACGAAATTGCCAATGTGCTTGGGCTTCCGGGTGTCCGCCTCATGCACGACGAGGCGGCCGGGCTTCCCATCAATGTCTGGGTCCAGATGCCTGGCTGCGTTCCAAGCGCGCCCGGCCTCGAAGAAGGGGGAGCCACGCTCGGACCACATGAAGTCGCCGAGGCTATGGGCTGGCCAAATATGATCGGCCTTGGCGAGATGATGAACTTTCCCGGCGTCGTGTCCTGCGATCCGAAAATGCTTGCGGAGATCGCAATCACCCAAGCAGCTGGAAAAACTGTTGGCGGCCACTACGCATCCCGTGACCTAGGGAAGCCTTTCCATGCCTACGCAGCCGGAGGACCAGCCGACGATCACGAGGGAACGCGGACCGAAGATGCCGTAGCCAGGGTCCGCCAGGGCATGCGGGCGATGCTGCGGCTGGGATCGGCGTGGTATGACGTCGCTTCCCAAATCAAGGCCGTCACCGAGCAGGGCCTCGATCCGCGCAATTTCGTCCTTTGCACCGACGATTGCCATGCCCTCACTCTTGTCCGCGACGGCCACATGAACCGCGTTGTGCGCCATGCAATTGCGGAAGGATTGAAGCCCATCACCGCGATTCAGATGGCGACGCTGAACACCGCGCAACATTTCGGATTAGAGCGAGAGATCGGCTCCATTGCGCCAGGGCGAAGAGCCGATCTGATCGTGACTTCCGATCTGGAGCATATGCTCATGGACATCGTTATCGCGAGGGGCGCGGTTCTCGCGAGAAATGGCGAGCTCGCGGAAGCCATTCCGCGTCCGGCCTATCCTGAGTTTGCCAAGCAGTCGGTCAGGCTGGGAAGAACGCTTCAGAAAAGCGACTTCGACATTAATGCACCTTCAGGCGCCGCGAAGGTTCGGGCGCGAGTCATCGGCGTGATCGAAAATCAAGCCCCGACGCGTGCCCTTGAGCATGATCTGAGTGTGAGGGACGGCATCGTGCAAATGGACTGCGCCAACGATGTTTGCCAGCTCGCGCTCGTGGAGCGGCATCGCGGCACGGGCACCATTGTCAATGGCTTCGTGTCCGGCTTCGGCTACACCACCGATTGCGCAATAGCTTCCACCGTCGCCCACGATTGCCATCACATGATCCTCGCAGGCACTTCCAAGGACGATATGGCTCTCGCGGGTAACAGGCTCCGCGACGTTGGAGGGGGCATCTGCGTT
>JBAUNL010000479.1:0-4371 GCA_049579205.1 Rhodomicrobium sp.
GCGATGATCCTGTCGCAGTGTCACAAGGCAGCAGAATATCGCGACCGCGCGCTCGATCAGTTCGAGCAACTTCATGAGGATTCGAGGGACGGCGCTCGCGTGATGGCGATCGTACTCCACCCTTACATCATGGGCGCGCCTCACCGGGCCAAGTATTTCCGGCAGATCCTGGAAATTATCCGGCATAAAGAGGGCGTCGTGTTCTGGACGGGCGAACAAATCTGCGACTGGTACTTTGGCGACCGCCGCAGGATCGACAGCTCATCGCCGAAAGGCTCCTGACACGGATGCTGGCATTCCAGGTCATGAATGGTCTGACCTTCGCCGCACTTCTCTTCGTTGTGGCATCCGGCTTTACGCTCGTCTTTGGTGTCTTGCGCATCGTGAACCTCGCGCATGGCGCGCTTTATCTTAGTGGCGGTTATGTAGGGTTCACGCTCAGCCAGATTACCGGAAGTTTCTTTGTGGCCGGGATTGGCGCCATGGCCGCCGTTGCCATCCTTGGACTGCTTCTCGATCAGGGCCTCTTGCGCTTCGTTCGCGGGTTTGAACTGCGGCAGGTCCTGCTTACCCTTGGCGCCGCTCTTGTCCTTAACGATCTTGCCTTGGTCATTTGGGGCGGTGACACATTCACAATTGCCACTCCTGAGTGGCTGCAGGGGGTCGCGAAGATTGGAACTCTATTCTATCCGCGTTTCCGGCTGTTCGTTCTCGCGGCCGCGGCCGTAGTCTTCGCCGGGCTTTGGCTGCTTCTCAATCGCACCCGCCTAGGGGCTTTGATCCGCGCCGGCGTGGACGATGCCGAATTGGTGGAGGCATCCGGGATCGACATTCAGCGCATATTTCTGATCACTTTCATGCTTGGCTCCGCTTTGGCTGGCCTTGGCGGATTGCTTGGAGGCGCCTTTCTCGCGCTATATCCGAGCGCCGACGCTGAAATCCTCGTATTCAGCCTCGCTGTGGTCATCATCGGCGGAAGGGGAAGCTTGATTGGTGCAGCGACCGGCTCCCTTCTGATCGGGCTCCTCAATACATTTGGGCAAGTCTACTTTCCCGAGCTTGCTTACTTCGTGATATTCGG
This sequence comes from Rhodomicrobium sp., assembly GCA_049579205.1. Taxonomy (GTDB): domain Bacteria; phylum Pseudomonadota; class Alphaproteobacteria; order Rhizobiales; family Rhodomicrobiaceae; genus Rhodomicrobium. The sequence continues at coordinate 1,082 of JBAUNL010000479.1, forward strand.
GCCGATGGCGATCCTTCTCGCATTCCGGCCGCTTGGCCTATTTGGGAAGGCAGCGTGATGAGCGGCTTCATGAAAAAGGCCGCTGTCACAGTGCTATTTTTGTCCGTCGTCGCACTTTTGGCAGCGCCGGTTGCCTTGCCTCCCTACTTTATCAGTGTTGCTACCGAGATCCTGATATTCGGTGTTCTCGCAATGTCGGTGGACATTCTTGCGGGTTTTGCCGGGCGAACGCCCCTCTGCCATGGCGCGATCTTCGGCACTTCGACTTACGTCACACTTTACAGTGCGTCGGTGCTTGGATTTCCGTTGGCGCTCTGTTTGGCACTTGGTGTGCTGGCCGCTACCGTGCTTGCGGCCGTTTTTGGCTTGTTGGCCGTTCGCACCTCTGGGGTGTACTTCCTGCTGCTGACTTTGGCGCTTGGATTGATCGTCTGGGGTATCTGCCTGCGCTGGACTCAAGTCACGGGCGGCGAAAATGGCATACGCGGGCAGTTGCGAGGCGGCATATTGGAAGCGCCTTCCTTGCTCTATATCGCGGTGGCAGCCGTTGCGGTGACCGCCAGCTTCCTCATGTGGCGCTTCGTACGTTCACCCTTTGGGCTGACCTTGCGCGGCATCAGGGATAGCGAAAGCCGCATGGCAAGCCTCGGTTACTCCGTTCCCCTCCACCTCACCCTAGCATTCATGGTTTCCGGCTTCTTCGCTGGCATCGCGGGCGCGCTCTACGCCCTTTTCAACGATTTCGTAAGCCCTTCGACCGTGCAGCTTTCGCAATCGGTCGAAGCGCTGCTGATGGCGATTGCCGGCGGAATAGGAACTCTATTCGGCTCTTTCGCCGGCGCCTTTCTCATCATAGCGTTGCAACAAGCCGTTAGCGCTTACACAGAGCGCTGGATGATGATACTGGGACTGACCTTCATACTGATCATGATCTTCGCTCCTGAGGGGATCGTAGGGAAAGTCAGGTCGCTTTTTAGCGCACAGCTTCGCCTGCAACCACAAAAGCTAGATTGAAGTAAGGGTATGTAGCCAATGACGAAAATGACAGCAGACAGACGCACCTTTCTGAAGGTTGCCGGTGCCGCGACAGCCGCTGGCCTCTTCCCCAAGCCCATTACGGTGAGGGCGCAAGGCACGAGCGCGCCGATCAAGATCGGCCTTCTCGCGCCGTTGACTGGAGTAATCGCGGCGGGCGGGAAAGAGCTTGTCGAAGGCTTTCAAATGTATTGGGAAAAGGTCGATTACCAAGTCGCAGGACGCAAAGTCGAAATTGTGATCGAGGATGATGCCTCAAACCCCGACACGGCTCTTCAAAAGGCGCGGCGGCTTGTCGAACAAGCTAACGTCCACTTCCTGTTTGGCAACATCCTCGCGAATACGGGGCTTGCAGTTGCAAACTATGTCAAGGGGACCGGCACACCCTACTTCATTCCGGTTATCGCCGCGGATGATCTTACACAGCGCCAGCGTATTCCCAATGTCATCCGCGTTGCAGGTTACTCTGCCAGCCAGATGTCGCGCCCCATGGCGGATTGGGCATTCCACAAGGGCTACAAAAAGGTAGCGACCATCTCTCAGGACTATACCTTTGGGCATGAGCAGTGCGGCGGTTTCACGCAGACACTCACCGAACTCGGCGGCAAAGTTACCCAGCAATTCTGGCATCCGCTGAATACGGCGGACTTCAGCCCCTATATGGGACAGCTCGCCAATGCCGGTGTTGACGCCGTTTTCGCGATGGAAACAGGCGCCGACGCCAATCGCTTCATCAAGCAATATGCGAGTTTTGGCCTGAAGGGTCAGATCCCCCTGATAGGTGCGATGAATTTGACTGATCAGTCCGTGATCCGCACCATGACCACGGAACCGGAAGGCATTATCTCCTGCGCACACTTTGCCGAGGGCTCCACAGCGCCTGCCACACAGCAATTTGTCGCGGAGTACGAGAAGCGGTACGAAAAGCTTCCATCCATCTACGGCTTTTCACACTACTCGGGTGCGATGTGGGTGGCTGAGGCGATCAAGACCATCGGTGGAAAGGTCGAGGACAGGGAATTGCTTCTTGCCACGGTGCGGAAGACGGAGCTGAAGGACTCTCCGCTTGGTAAGACGGTGCGGCTCGATTCCTACGGGAACCCGATCTACGACGTCTATGTCAGGCGCGTCGAGAAAAGGTCAGACGGAAAGCGCTGGAACGTGCCGTTTGAAACCTATCCACAGGTCTCGCAATTCTGGAAATACGATCCGGAAACCTACCTCAAACAGCCTCCTTATTCGCGCACATTCCAGGGCGTGAAGACCTAATGTGCAGACGAGGGGCTGGTCTCATTTTACAACGGAGGCAGGGCTGACAATGGCGGATGCCCTGCTCCGGGTTGATCGCGTAAGTGTACACTTCGCGGCGCTGAAGGCAGTCGATGAAGTCTCGATGACGCTACATGCGGGCGGGCGGCGCGCGGTGATTGGCCCCAACGGTGCGGGCAAGACCACACTGTTCAATGCCATCACCGGGGCCATTCTCCCCACATCCGGCCGGATTGTTTTCGCCAGCCGCGATATAACGAGGATGTCGCCGAGCAGGCGCGCTCATTTGCGCGTGTCACGCACCTTTCAGATCACAAATCTTTTCATGCAGCTTTCCATTGCGGAGAATATGCGGCTGGCGGCGCGTGGGCTGTCGCCTGCGAAGTTTTCGATGTTTCGATCGGATGAGCTTACCGCCCGCCAGTCGGCAATTGTTGATCAATCCTTGGAAGCTGCCAGGCTCACCGGCCGGGGCGATCGGCCCGTTAAGGCCCTGTCCCATGGCGAACAAAGGCAGCTTGAAGTTGCGATGGCCCTCGCGACAGAACCGCAGCTCTTGCTGCTGGATGAACCCGCAGCCGGATTGTCTCCTGCCGAACGGCAATTTCTAAGCGAGATCATTCGCGGGCTTCCTCGAAGCATGGCCATCATCCTGATCGAGCATGACATGGACCTCGCGCTTGGGCTGGTGGACCATGTAACGGTCATGCAAAACGGCAAGATCATCGTGGAAGATCAGCCCGCCAACATTCGCGGCAATTCCCTTGTGCAGGAAGTCTATCTTGGCCATCCGCATCGCGTGATCGCGGGCGCCGCTGCGAGCGCGTGATGCTCGAGGTGCGCGAACTTCACAGCTATTACGGGGAAGCCCACGTCCTTCAGGGGATGACCTTCAATGTTGCCGCGGGTGAGGTCGTTGCTCTGCTTGGCCGCAACGGGATGGGAAAAACGACAACGATCCGCTCGATCATGAATCTGCGGCAGCC
>JBAUNL010000480.1:0-21926 GCA_049579205.1 Rhodomicrobium sp.
CCTTACCAAGGGAGTGCTCTACCACTGAGCTACTGCAGCCACGGCTCGTGCAGACCGTGCCACAGCAGCACTAAAGGTGCAAGGCCCCAACTCAGAAACGTCTGGGGAAGGTCACACGCCATCTGACGCCTGTTCCAAATTCTTCTGGGGTCGCGATAGAATCCACATGTGCCCTACGAGGCGCATTCGACCTGCGTCGAATATGCACTCAACTGCCGCATCCGGTTATGGAAGGATCTCCCGCTCCGCGCGTAAAGCCAGGCATTCGGAAATGGTGCGCTGCAGCAATCGGGATGGCGGTCTGGTATACATAATTTTAAATGCAAACGGCGCATTCCAATTAAATATGTGCGGTAATGTGAAGTCTTTCTTTAACGGTTTCCCTGGTCCAGCTTGACCCGAAGGCTGCCGGCCGCAGTCTGTAGCATCAATGTGTTTCCGGCAAAATTTCCGTCCGTTGCAGCCCTTCCCGTCAGTGCAAGCAGCCGAGGCAAAAATGGTTCCAAAAGACGCTCGAAAAGCTTGGCTCCCCGGCATTTCCGGCAGCACCAACGTGCCGGATACGTCCCACGCCCAGGAAAAAGGGTTTGTCCCGCTGAGAGATCTCGTTGCCGCGCTAAGCGAACACGCCTCGCAATATAAGAACGTCTCGCGCGCGCACTCCTGCTGTGCATTTCCGGCGGGAACCATGATCGTGGGCGATTTGGGGCGAACGCAGGAAATTCTGTTTGGCATTCTGGACAGCGTGATCAGTTGTGGTGGAGGCGCTCCAGTCAGACTATCGATCGCCCTGGAAGACCGCATGGCCGCGCTTATTTTTGCGACGGAGCAAGGTCAGGTTTCCGCGGCATGCCCAGGATTTCAGCGGGCGCAGGCCATTTTGCATCTTGTTGGCGGGGAGATCACCCGGGCGTCAAGCAGGCGCGATGGCCTTCGGATGAAGGTGCGGCTCCCGATTGCAAGCAACGAGCCCGAATGCCAAGAGACAAAGGCTGCACTCACCTCCCCGGCCGAACCGGTCCAGTATTTTGTCCTCGTGGCTGAAGACCACCCGTTCAATTTGAAGCTGATCCTGGCCCTTCTCCAGGCTAGCGGGTGCAGCGCGCGATGCGCGCAGGACGGCCGGGAGGCACTGGCAATGCTTGAAGAAAGGGATTTCGATCTCATCGTTATGGATAGTCAAATGCCGCTACTGACGGGATTGGAGGCAATAGCAAACATCCGTCGCCGCAACGACTGGAAAGCTTGCATTCCGATCTTGTCGCTGACCGCGAATGCGATGAGAGGCGCTGAAGAGGTTCACACGTCGGCGGGCGCCGACCTTTACATGTCAAAGCCCTTCAGAAGCGATTGCTTCATCGGCGCGGTCAAAAGTCTTGCCGGCCGCGGGCGGGATCTTCGCAACAATCGCCAGGCTTAGTTTCCGCTCCTCTTATCGCAAAAACGGGGTCCACTTTTCGCCGATCATGCTCTCGCACGCTGCCTGAGGCACATGCAGAAGGGCACTCCGTAACAGCCGGAACCCTGGCGGCTTCGATTGGTTCAGCGCTAAGGCACGAGCGCGGATGCGCTTGCCGCGAGCGAGGCAGCATGAGGACGGGATGACGGCAAGAGGAAGTGGCAATCCCGCCAAACGAAACAGCGTCGCGCTCGATTGGTTGAACTTTTTTCTTGCCGACGTGACAGGCGGGCTGGGGCCCTTCCTCGCCATCTATCTCATGTATAGCCGGAATTGGAATGCCGGCCAGATCGGCATCGTTCTGACGATAGGAGGAATCGCAACTGTTGCCGCGCTAGGCCCGGCAGGGGCCGTTGTAGACGGCGTGAGCTGGAAGCGGACGCTTATTGCAGTATGCGCAGCCGTCGTGGCGGCGGCAGCCGTGGGGATTGCGCTCGATACGAGATTTTGGACCGTTTCCTTGTCCATGGGCGCAAGCGGCATTGCCGATGCTGTCTTCCCCATCGCCGTGACCGCCATCAGCCTTGGAATTGTCGGCCGAAGCGCTTTCACTGGGCGCAACGGGCGCAACCAGGCCTGGAATCATGCGGGCAACGTCGTAACGGCGATGGTGGCGGGAGTTGCTGGATACGTGATCGCCCCCGAGGCCGTCCTTTGGATGGTGGCAGCGCTTGCCGTTGCGAGCGCACTGGTAGTCTATTGCGTTGACGGACGCGCCATTGATAACGAAGCCGCCAGGGGAGCAAGCGAGAACGATGGGGAGACACAGGAAGGTCTGAGGTACGTAGTAGGAAACCGGCCATTGCTATGGTTCACCGCGGCAATCACGCTGTTCCATTTTGCTAATGCCGCAATGCTTCCGCTGGCGGGAGAGAAACTGTCGCAAACGGACCCGCGGGCGAGCACCCTTTTCATGGCTTCCTGCATAATCGTGGCGCAAGCGGTGATGGTACCAATGGCCATCCTCGTGGGCCGGAAGGCCGACTTTTGGGGCCGGAAGCCAATTTTTCTGGCCGGCTTTGCCTCTCTGCCGCTGCGGGGCTTTTTATTCTCCATTTCAGACAATCCCTACTTCACCGTTGCCATCCAGGTCCTCGACGGCGTTGGAGCGGGCATTTTCGGCGCACTCTTCGCTATTATCGTGGCCGATTTCACCCTTGGCTCGAGGCACTATAATCTCGCGCAAGGCGTTTCGAGCGCGAGCTGGGGCTTGGGCGCGGCACTCAGCAATAGCGTTGCAGGCTGGATTGTGGATTCTGCTGGCTTCTCGACTGCGTTTTTCTTTCTCGCCGCCTGCGCCTGTGGGGCATTCGCCCTTTTCTTTTTCATGGTTCCGGAGTCAAAAGATTTCGGGTTACCCAAGACGAAGGCGGTCCGGACGCCCCTCCCGCAGCAAGCCTAATCGGGAGTGGTACAACTCGGGGAGCGTGCCTGCAAGCCTTGAATTGTGCCGGCCCAAACCCAGATTCGACTTGTCTCCGTTTGGTCTTGTTTTCCTGCGTGCCAGCTTCGAACGCTGCGCAACTTTTTCTAAAGACATCCCGCCAGCTTGCTCAGTGACATTGTCGCTTGGGCCGCGGCGAAAAGCTGGATTGCACAAAGGGACCTTCCGGCGTACTGGTAACGCCGAACAAAAGATGCGCGATCACCAATGACCAGTCTGCTTTCGACCTATCTTCCGCTTGTGATTTTTTTCGCCGTCGCGCTGGTGATTGGGCTGGCGCTTCTGATAGCGCCGTTCCTGGTAGCGCCAAGCAACCCCGATCCCGAAAAGCTCGCGGCTTATGAATGCGGATTTCCGGCGTTCGACGATGCCAGAATGAAGTTCGACATACGCTTCTATCTAGTTTCCATCCTCTTCATCATCTTCGATTTGGAGGTGGCCTTCCTGTTTCCCTGGACCGTAGCATTCAAAGAAGCCGGCGTGTTCGGTTTCTGGGCGATGATGGTGTTCCTTGGCGTTCTCACAGTCGGCTTCATATATGAATGGAAGAAGGGAGCGCTGGAGTGGGATTGATCAAGCCGCCTTTTGGGGAGCCGGTTTACGATGCCGTTGCGCGAGCGAGTGGCGGCGTGTCGGTTGATGCCGGCGGGCTCAATGATCAGCTCGCCGATAAAGGCTTTCTCGTTACGAGCACGGACGACCTCATCAATTGGGCGCGCACCGGCTCACTCATGTGGATGACTTTCGGTTTGGCCTGCTGCGCAGTCGAGATGATGCAGGCCTCGATGCCACGCTATGATGTGGAGCGCTTCGGTTTCGCACCACGCGGCAGCCCGAGGCAATCCGACGTGATGATCGTGGCGGGCACGCTTTGCAACAAGATGGCGCCTGCGATCCGCAAAGTTTACGATCAGATGCCCGAACCCCGTTACGTGATATCCATGGGCAGCTGCGCCAATGGCGGCGGCTACTATCATTACTCCTATTCCGTCGTTCGGGGATGCGACAGGGTCATTCCCGTGGACGTCTATGTTCCAGGCTGCCCCCCAAGCGCGGAGGCGCTCGTTTATGGCATCATGCTGCTCCAAAAGAAGATTCGCCGCGTCGGAACGATAGAGCGGTAGGGGCTGGGAAATCTGATGACTGACACGGCGAAGCTAACGGCATTGGCCGAAGCGGTCAAAACCGCCCTGCCGGAAGCGGTCATCGCCACGCGTTTGGCAATGGGCGAGCAGACACTTATGGTGGAGCGGACACGGATCGCGGACGCCGTTAAGTTCTTGCGGGACAGCCCAGCCTGGCGCTTCAAAATCCTCATCGACATTTGCGGCGCCGATTACCCGGACAGGGCTGAACGCTTCGACGTGGTTTATCACCTGCTCAGCGTACACAATAATCTGCGCGTTCGCCTGAAGACGGCCGCGGATGGCTCCTCGCCCGTGCCCAGCATCGTTGGCATTTTCCCTGCAGCCAACTGGTACGAGCGGGAGGCTTATGATCTTTACGGAATTCTCTTCGAAGGGCACCCAGATCTGAGGCGCCTTCTCACGGACTATGGGTTTCGCGGACATCCATTGCGCAAGGACTTTCCGCTGACTGGGTTTGTCGAGGTCCGCTACGACGAAGAGCAAAAGCGCGTCGTTTACGAACCGGTGAAATTGCCGCAAGAATTCAGAACTTTCGACTTCCTCAGCCCCTGGGAAGGCGGTCAATACGAACCGCTTCCAGGCGATGAGAAGGCGGCATCCCAACAAAAGGGCTGACCTTAATGGCTGATGGTGCTCTCGAGGCGGGCACGGCTCCCGCACAAGCTGCTGAGAAGCCGCCCGAAAACCGGAATTTTACGATTAATTTCGGGCCACAGCATCCTGCTGCCCACGGCGTGCTTCGCATGATCCTTGAGCTCGACGGCGAACTCGTGCAGCGCGTTGACCCGCACATTGGGCTGCTACATCGCGGCACAGAGAAGCTTATTGAATACAAGACCTATCTGCAGGCCATCCCCTATTTCGACCGGCTCGACTATGTCGCGCCGATGAATCAGGAACACGCCTTCTGCCTTGCGATAGAGCGCTTGCTCGGCATGGCTGTACCCATACGCGGCCAGCTCATCCGTGTCCTCTACTGTGAAATCGGCCGTATCCTTAGCCACCTGCTCAACGTCACGACCTTCGCGTTGGACGTCGGTGCCTTGACGCCTCCGCTCTGGGGTTTTGAGGAGCGCGAAAAGCTCATGGTCTTTTATGAGCGCGCGAGCGGCTCCAGGCTTCACGCCAACTATTTTCGTCCGGGAGGCGTCCATCAGGATCTGCCCCAGGCGTTGATCGACGACATTGAGGCCTGGTGCGACCCGTTCCTTAAAGTGCTCGGCGATATCGACGATCTCGTCACAGAAAACCGCATCTTCAAACAGCGAAATGTGAATATCGGCGTCGTGAGCCTCGAAGACGCCATGGCCTATGGCTTCACGGGCGTCATGCTGCGCGGTTCCGGCGCACCCTGGGATTTGCGGAAGGCTCAGCCCTATGAGTGTTACGCCGATCTCCAATTCGACATTCCGATCGGCAAGAATGGCGACAACTGGGACCGCTACCTGCTTCGCATGGAGGAGATGCGCCAGGCTATCCGCATTATGAAGCAATGCATCCAGCGCCTGAACTCTTCCGGGGGACAAGGGCCGGTGCTTCTGCCTAACAACAAAGTTACACCTCCGCGCAGGCCTGAAATGAAGCGCTCGATGGAAGCGCTCATTCATCATTTCAAGCTCTACACCGAGGGCTTCCGCGTTCCGGAAGGTGAAGTGTATGCTGCAGTCGAAGCGCCGAAGGGCGAGTTTGGCGTGTATCTCGTCGCGGATGGAACGAACAAGCCTTACCGCTGCAAGATCCGCGCTCCGGGCTTCCCGCATTTGCAGGCAATGGACTTCCTATGCAAGGGCCACATGCTTGCGGATGTGTCCGCTGTACTTGGCAGCCTAGACATCGTCTTCGGGGAAATCGACCGCTGACCGAGCAGTCAGCTTTTTAGCAGAGTTACTTCCAACCCCATCCCTTCTTCCGAAATGTCACCATTCTGGAAAGGCGTTTGCATAAGCAGCTCCTGGAAAGTCTCTTTCGTGTAAGCGCGGTTTCTAAGCTGGCGCAGAATGATCTTTGTGACAAATCTGCTAAAGGCTCCGAGGTTCATTTTCGACACCTCCTTCGAGATCACATCATCCGGCGCGTCTTTCCGCATATCGATGATCAATGCAGTGCCGCCAGATCGCAAGACGCGATGCATCTCACGAAGGGCGCCGAGCGGACCGCGAAAATTCTTGAATGCTGCGCAGCACACGATGAAGTCGAAGCTTCCGGCCGGGAACGGCATGGCCGCAGCGTCGCCTTGCTGGAAGTCCGCCCTTACCCCGGCGCGGGCGGCACTTTCGGCTGCGATGCGGACGAATGAGCGGCTGATGTCAACCCCAGTGACGTGATAGGAGCCGAGGCGGGCAAGCTCTATGGCGAGGTATCCTGGCCCCGGCGCGACCTCCAAGATGCGTGCACCCGGCTGCAAAGATGCGGCGATGCGGCCGGCGAGATGGCGGAATAAGGGAAGGTTGCCTGCCGTGTTTTTTGCGTACCATGCAGCGATCACCCCTTCCATGGCGAGCCCCTTGTATGGCTTTTTCCGGTGTGTTGTTGTGAGTTCCATGTGTCACCCATTTTATCTTATTAGATAAGATATTTAGTGACTTAGGGAATGGCCGATGTCAAGCACACGCAATAGCCGTGAAGAACTCGTTGCAGCCCTAAACTTGGCTATGCGCGAGGCAAGCGGTCAGGCGGTGCTCTACAGCCAAGCGGTGGCGCAACGGCTCAGCATGAACAGCACTGATCTTGAGTGTCTCGACTTCATCATTTCCCAAGGCCCCGCCACTGCGGGCGCGCTTGCCGAGGCGACAGGGCTTACGACCGGCGCGATCACGGGGGTCATTGACCGGCTAGAGCGTGTCGGCTTTGCCAGGCGCCAGCGCGATAACAAGGACCGGCGTAAGGTCCTGGTCCACGCACTTCCCGCAGTCGATAAGCAGATTGCGCCATTGTTCGAGCCCATGCAGCGCGCGGCGATCTCGGCGCTTTCATCCTACCGCGATGACGAGCTTATGCTGTTGCTCGATTTTTTTGGCCGCGCGCGTTCCGCCGCGCACATGGCGATGGCTGAGCTGGCAGCGTTGGCACCATCGCGGCGAAAGCCGGGCCGGGCCAAGCCGCGTGAGCGGCCGAAGGCTGGTTCGCCATCTCAATAATCAAGGGTCATCTATTCGAAAAAGGAAGCGACGGTGACGTTGATGCCGGGCGGATCGAACCTCAATTCTCCAGCAGCAAGAAGCCGTGTTTGCAAAGCTTCGACGTGCCCACGCGCGTGATAAATCACGATCTGCTTTTCCGGGTCGATAATCAGGTAATGATGAATGCTTGGGACGGTGAAATAGCCGCGAAGCTTGTCGCGCATGTCTGCCATTTGTGTGCCAGGAGATAGCACCTCAACAACGATCACGGGGTTTGGCACTTCAAGCGAATTATCCGGCACCTCCTCACCACAATAAACGAGCGCATCCGGCTCAAAAGCCGTCCGCACCGAAATGCGCACAGTAGCTCCGTCCGGTACCGCATGACAGGGTAGCCCCGCCGAAGCTATTGCCTGCCGCAGAGCAATGACCGCATTCAACTTAGCCTTCCAATGCCCAGCGCGCTCCGGAGCCATCTTCACCACCTGCCCGTCATGAAGTTCATACCGCCCCTGGCCCTGAGCATCGGCCCACGGCAAGAATTCATCCACGGTCATGAGTTGGTTCGGAAGGGATTCCATAGGTTCACAATAACATTTCGACGGCCAAAACCAAAGGGGCCGATATTCGGCGCGCCACTCGCGGTTATCCAAGCACTTGCAGAGGAAGGCCTTCCCGGCTAAGCCCAGGTCAGCGCGAAGCAAAAGTCGCCGCTTCAGGAGCAATCGCCATGGGAGCCTTCAACAACGAGATCGCGTCGGCCGATAAGATTGGCCTGCATCTATCGGAAATCGGCAGGCTCCAGAATAATGCGGGCTCGGCTTTGCAATTCATGGCGATTGTCTTCGCAATCTGCATCTACTTCTTCAACGCTCTCGTGTACCCGGAGACATCACACAGGATGCTCTATGGCTCTCTGCTCGCTGTGAATGCGCTCCTCATTGCGGCGACCTGCTTCCTATACATCCGATGTCTAACCCTATCCGTAGGGTGGGTTCGGGAATACCGAAATCCGAAAACCGGGTTTCACTTGCTTTCCTGCTTATCGGATGAGCAGATCGAGAAGACCCTGTTTGGTGTCGTCCGGTCTTTCCGGCGCGGGACTTATTGCTTTTTTCTAACCTTCTTCAACACCTTTCTGCTGATCGTCCTCGTCGCCTTTGGCGAACTGAACATGCTTCCCTGACGCCTGCGCCAGGGCGGGGCTTTCCTGTTCAGCCCCCTAGCGGAGAGCCAGCATGTGGGTTATCTAAAGCTCGAACATGTGAGATTCGAATGTCCGTCCGCCGTCTCGACCCCCATCAACCCAAAGACTTTGAGTTCACGCCCGAGAACCTCGCGTGGGCCAAGGAACAGATCGAGAAATATCCCGAGGGCCGCCAGCAGGCCGCGGTGCTGCCCATACTTTGGCGCGCTCAGGAGCAGAACGAGCAGTGGCTGCCGGAACCTGCCATCCGTTACGTCGCAGATCTCCTCGGCATGGCCTACATCCGCGTGTACGAAATTGCAACCTTCTACACGATGTTCAATCTCTCGCCTGTCGGCCGCTACCACATTCAGCTCTGCGGTACGACCCCTTGCATGCTGCGTGGGTCGGAGGATCTGAAGAAGGTCTGCGAGCGTGTCATCGGACCTCAGGGCCGTGTGAGCCCTGAAGGCGTCTTCTCCTGGGTGGAGGTAGAATGCCTTGGCGCATGTGTGAACGCGCCTATGGTTCAGATCAACAAGGACTATTATGAGGATCTTACTCCTCAGACCTTCGAGGCGCTCCTAGAAGGCTTCAAACGCGGCCGGACCATGAAAACCGGTCCTCAAAATGGCAGGCAATTTTCGGCTCCCGCAAGCGGGCCGAAAACGCTGACCGATCCAGAGATTTTCGGTGGTCAAGCGCAAACGGCAGCCGGTGCGCCAGGCCGCGCAGCGCAGGAGCGGTACACTCAAGACCGCGCGCAGGCTGTTGTTGAGGAGGTCTCGCCGGTCAAGCCGCCTCAATCAAAATCGGGCGATCCAGCCAAGATTGAAGAATATCGAGCAAGGTTCCAGAAGCCAGAAGGGCCGGCCGACGATCTGACCAGGATTTCTGGGATCGACACCGAGTCTCAGCATACGCTGAATGAGCTCGGAATATATCGCTACGGTCAGATTGGCCGCTGGTCGGACGAAGATCGCCGGTGGATCGAGACGAGGTTGCCCCGCTTCAAGGGCAGAACTTCTGAATGGATGGAAAAGGCGAAGGCGCTTAACGACACCGGGACACCGGGAGCGCCAGCCCCAAATGCGACAGGTAACCGTCAAGGAAAGCCTGGGAACAAGAGCTGAGAAATGCTTTCCGATAAAGACCGTATGTTCAAGAACCTGTATGGGATGCACGACTGGCGCCTGAAAGGCGCGCGCGAGCGCGGCGCTTGGGACGGCACCAAGGCTTTGCTCGAAAAAGGCCCGGACTGGATCACCGAAGAGGTTAAGGGGAGCGGCTTGCGCGGCCGCGGCGGTGCGGGCTTCTCGACGGGCCTCAAATGGTCCTTCATGCCGAAGAAGTCAGATGGACGGCCTCATTACCTCGTTGTAAACGCAGACGAATCGGAGCCGGGGACATGCAAGGATCGTGAGATCATGCGGCACGATCCTCATCTTCTGGTCGAAGGCTGCCTCTATGCCTGCAGCGCCATGCGATCCCACACCTGCTACATCTACATCCGCGGGGAATACATTCGCGAGCGCGAGCGCCTGCAGGTGGCCATTGACGAGGCTTATGCGTCGCGGCTCATCGGCAAGAACAACATCCATGGCTGGGATCTCGACATTTATCTCCACCACGGCGCCGGCGCTTATATCTGCGGAGAGGAAACGGCGCTGCTCGAAAGCCTTGAAGGCAAAAAGGGCCAGCCGCGCCTGAAACCGCCTTTCCCAGCCAACGCCGGCCTCTGGGGCGCGCCGACCACGGTGAACAACGTCGAGTCCATCGCCGTCGTCCCTGACATCTTGCGGCGAGGCGCGCCATGGTTTGCCAAGCTGGGCAAGCCCAATAATACTGGCACGAAGCTCTTCTGCATTTCCGGCCACGTGAATGAGCCATGTAATGTGGAAGAGGAGATGGGCATTCCGCTGCGGGAGCTGATTGAGAGACATTGCGGCGGTGTACGCGGAGGCTGGGATAATTTGCTGGCCGTGATCCCGGGCGGTTCATCCGTGCCTTGTGTCCCGGCGGCGATGTGCCAAGACCTGCCGATGGACTTCGACAGCCTCAAGAATGTTGGCTCTGGCCTGGGTACGGCCGCCGTCATCGTGATGGACAAGTCGACCGACATCGTGAGGGCCATTTCGCGCATCTCGTATTTCTACAAGCACGAAAGCTGCGGCCAGTGCACCCCTTGCCGTGAGGGTACAGGTTGGATGTGGCGCGTGCTGGAGCGGATGTCCGAAGGCCGCGCGGAACTGGCCGAGATCGACATGCTGCTCGACGTTTCGAAACAGATCGAAGGCCACACGATTTGTGCCCTGGGCGACGCTGCTGCGTGGCCCGTTCAAGGGTTGATCCGCCACTTCCGGCATGAGATCGAGGCGCGCATCGACGCCTATCACAGCAGCGAAATGGCCCGCGCCGCCGCGGAGTAAAATCACTGCCGCGTTAACAATTTGGCCCTGGCCGAGCGCCCTGGGTCATCTCGCTCAGGCTGCTCCAGCCAGTACTTGTCTTTCCCAAAAGTGACGCGCTTTCCATTCTTATGATAAAATCCGGCCTGCACACGCGCCCCCATTGCTGTGCGCTTCCCAGTGCAGGGAGTAAACAAGATGAACCTAAGGCCCGATCCGACGTTCTACCCATCGCCAAAGCTCGCGATGGAGGCTCCGCCCGAGAACTTCGCATATACCGTGCTGCTCAGCCCTGACTCCTCGAAGCCAGACGCGCTGGCAGTGATTGACGTGAAGCCCGGATCGCCGACGTTCAGCCAAGTGGTCCACACGGTGACGATGCCCTATAAGGGAGATGAGTTCCATCATTTCGGCTGGAATGCCTGCTCCTCGGCCCTATGGCCCCTTTCCGGCCACGCTTTCATCGAGCGGCGATACCTGATCATCCCCGGCATCCGTTCTTCCCGCATCTACATCGTGGATACGAAGCCGCATCCCACCGAAGCGAAGATCCACAAGATCGTCGAACCTGAAGAGGTCTTTAGAAGGACGGGCTATTCGAGGCCGCATACGATCCATTGCGGGCCGGAAGGAATTTACGTCAGCACGCTTGGCGGCGGCGGCGCGGACGGCACCGATGGCCCTCCTGGTGTTTTCATCATGGACTGCGAGACATTCGAGATTCTTGGCCGGTGGGAGATCGACCGTGGAGACCAGCGCCTGCATTACGACTTCTGGTGGAACTTGCCCCGTGACTACATGGTGACGAGCGAGTGGGGGCTGCCGCCGCAGTTCGAGAATGGGATCGTTCCGGAGGACCTGCTATCGAACAAATATGGTCATCGGGTCCATTTCTGGGATCTTAGAGAGCGGCGCAATGTGCAGACCATCGACCTCGGCGCCAATCACCAGATGCCGCTTGAAGTCCGGCCCGCCCATGATCCTGTCCGCGAATACGGCTTTCTCGGCGTTGTGGTCGACACCACCAATCTAGAGAGCTCCATTTGGACCTGGTGGCGCGAAGGAGGCAAATTCCATATCGAGAAGACAGTCGTGATCCCGCCCGAGCCGGCACCCAAAGAGCAGTTGCCGCCTTTGCTGCAAGGCTTCGGCGCTGTCCCGCCACTCGTCAGCGACATTGATCTCTCCTTGGATGATCGCTTCCTCTATGTCTCTTGCTGGGGCACCGGCGAGATGCGCCAATACGACGTCACCGACCCAAGAAGCCCGAAGCTCACAGGCTCGGTTCGGATTGGCGGCATAACCCGCAGAGAGCCTCACCCGAGCGGTCGCGCATTTGCGGGCGGGCCGCAAATGGTCGAGATCAGCCGGGACGGAAAGCGTGTGTATTGGACGAACTCGCTTTATTCCACCTGGGACAACCAATTCTACCCTGATGGCGTACCGGGCGCGGCTGTGATGGCGTATGCGGGCGCGAATGGAGGCCTTGAACTTGCAAAAGACTACTGGGTGAGCTTCCCGGATGGATACCGCGCGCACCAGATCCGGCTTGAAGGGGGCGACTGCTCGACGGACTCATTCTGCTATCCATCGGCTTGAATTTGAACGCAGAAACTGGCCAGATCGCCGGGCTTTGGCTGGCGGTCATCGCAAGCGGCCTCTATCACGGCATAAATCCGGGCATGGGCTGGCCACTTGCGCTCAGCGCGGGCTTGATGGAAAAGAGCGGGCGTGCACTTGTGTTGGCGCTGTGGCCGCTAATGGCTGGCCATCTGCTGGCGATGCTGTTGGTTTTGCTTCCTTTCTCTCTTCTGCTGGCCTTGGCCGACTGGCGGCAGGACATTCAAATTGGGGCGAGCATCCTTCTCGTCGGGTTTGGTCTCTTCCTCCTCCTTAAGCGGCGCCATCCACGGGCGCTGGCGCGGATCGGCCCGGCCCAGCTTGGGGTGTGGTCATTTGCCGTGGCAATGGCGCATGGCGCTGGGCTGATGCTGGTTCCGATTTATCTAGGGCTTTGTACTGCTGCCGGAAACGGCGGAGCGAATTGGGCGCCAGCTGCAGTCATTACCACGAGCCTGCCGATGGCCGCTCTTGTCTCGATCGTGCATACAGCCGCGATGATCGCCGCGGGCGGGCTTCTGGCGTGGCTTGTTTATCGCTATCTGGGACTCAAGTTCGTGTCGCGGAGCTGGTTTAATCTGGATGCCCTTTGGGCCGCCAGCCTCATCATGATTGGGGTTCTCGCGCTTGTTATTGCTCTCGCAAACAATCCGTGAGCTGATGCGCTGCCAGCACTAGCCCTTCTCCAGTCAGCCTTTCCGAGCAAGGACGGTGCGCCGCCTGTGCGCACGCGGTGGGCGTCTGTCGTTAGCTCCCCATACCCAAAACACGTGAGAACCAGCCAGGACGGTCATCCTGTTTGCCAGCCGAAGCCTCTTGCTTCTTGGCGGCATCGCTATCGCTAGCCGGCTTCTGATTCGTCATTGCGGTCTGCTGGGGAACCTGCCCCGGAGGCGGCAGTGACGAATTAGCTGGCGGTATAACGAGCTTTGGCCTTTCCGGCAGATCCGGCACCGGAGCCGCCTTTCCCAAAAAGGTCTCCTTCATGGGCACATCGACGCCACCGCATCCGGCGGCAAGAGCTCCAATCACAAGGACAGCTGCCACTCCTCCAAAAGATCTTCGCGATGCCAACATGGATAGTCTCGCCCCCGAATCATTCCATAGAAAATGCTAAGCGTGATTCCCGGCACTTTTGTGACTCGGCACTAACGAGTCGTAAATAAGAACGGCCACGCCCGTGACGATCGCGGCATCTGCCAAATTGAAAACGTACCAATTAAATCCGGCGACGTGGAAGGAAAAGAAATCGGCGACGGCGTGATAGTGAATGCGGTCGATGGCATTGCCGAGCGCCCCTCCAATGATCAGTCCAACGCCGGCGGCGGGTAGCGCCGCCCTAAGATGTGCAAGCCAATAAGCTAGGGCAACGATAGCCGCAAAGGAAAAGGCGATCAGTGCCCATCGGCCTGCATCGCTATCCTGTTTGAAAAGACCATAGGAAATGCCGCGATTCCATACGAGAGTGAGATCGAAAAAGGGTGCCAGCGTAATCTTTTGCGTCTTTTCTGCATCAAAGACCCCGATCATCCACACCTTCAATACCTGATCAGCCGCCGCCGTCGCGGCAGCGCAGGCAAGACCCAGCAGGCTGAATGGACCCCAGAGTTTCATAAAGCAGCAATCCTTCCGGCAGATGAGAAGGCGTCTCTAACCCAGGCCGCAATGCTTCACAAGCCAAGACCGCGCCGTTGTTGCGGGCACGGCGGTACCGGTGACATCGTGACACGATCCGCAAGCGCCGCTATAAGCAGCCGTCGCGGAAGGGAATAAGGACGGAGGGCTGGCGATGACGCAGACCGTCATTTGCATGAAGTGGGGCACCCGCTACGGGCCGGACTTTGTCAACCGGCTCCACTCCATGGTCCAGCGTCACACCACGCGACCCACCCGTCTCGTCTGCTACACGGATCACCGAGAAGGCATTCGTGGCGAGGTTGAAGTTTACCCTCTGCCTCATATTGAGCTCCCCGAATACCGCAGATGGTTTCCATGGCGCAAAATATCGCTTTGGCAGAAGGAATTGCAGGGCATATCCGGAGAAGTTCTTTATCTCGACCTGGACGTCGTCGTAACAGGAGACCTCGACGGCTTCTTCGATTACAAGCCCGGCCACTATTGCGTTGCGCGCAATTGGACGCAGCCCAAGGAGCGTATCGGTAATACGTCGGTTTACCGCTTCCCGGTTGGCGGACATACCTATCTCTACGACCGCATCATGAGCGACTGCGAGGACGTTCTTGCCCGCCACAGAAACAGCCAGACTTATATTTCGCGTGAAATCGAGGACATGGAATTTTGGCCGGATGAATGGTGCGTCAGCTTCAAGCATAGCCTGCTGCCGGTTTGGCCCTTGAACTTCTTCCTAGTGCCCGGTTTGCCCTCCGGCACCAAGGTGGTGGCTTTTACCGGCAAGCCCGATCCGGATGAGGCGATGGAAGGCCGGTGGCCTCATAAGCATTGGTATCAGGGGCTATATAAAAGGGTGCGGCCTACGCCCTGGATTGCGGAGCATTGGCGCTAGCAGTTATCCTACCCTGCATTTGCGCTTGGGCCGCAAATCATTACTTAGGGCGATATCAGTCATGAGCCGCGACGCAAGCGCGGCTGGCATGAAGCAGGAGCTTCAAACCACTATGAACGAAATGCCGCAGGGTTTTGAAGCGGCCGGAAGCCCGGCAGCCGGTTCCTTTGGCCATCCGGTTATCGCGCATGGCCGCATTGGCATTCTGCTTGTCAATCTCGGCACTCCCGACGGCACGAGCTACTGGCCAATGCGCCGTTATTTGAAGGAGTTTCTTTCCGATCGCCGGGTCATCGAACTCAATCGAGTTCTCTGGTGGCTCATCTTGAACCTAATCGTTCTCTCCAAGCGGCCCTTCACCTCCGGGAAAGCCTATAGGACGATCTGGAATACGACTCTCGACGAATCACCGCTGCGCACAATCACACGAAGCCAATCTGCCAAAATCGCAGCTGAATTCGCGAGCAATACGCGGGTCGAGGTCGATTGGGCCATGCGCTATGGCAATCCTGACATCAAATCCCGTCTTGAGGCGCTCCAGCGCGCGGGGTGCGACCGCATCCTCCTCTTTCCCCTCTACCCTCAATATGCCGCGGCGACCACCGCCACCGCATGCGACAAGGCCTTCGATGTCCTAAAGACGATGCGCTGGCAGCCGGCGATCCGGGTCGTTCCGCCTTATTTCGACGATCCCGGTTATATTGCGGCGCTCGCAGCCTCAACGCATGAAGGGCTCGCCGCGCTGGATTTCGAACCGGAGCTTGTGCTCGCCTCATTTCATGGCCTCCCCAAGGCATATTTGGAGAAGGGCGATCCCTATTATTGTCACTGTGCAAAGACCGCGCGCTTACTCAGGGAGGCGTTGGGCTGGTCAGACGAGCGGCTTCTGCTCACTTTTCAGTCGCGATTCGGTTCGGCAGAATGGTTGCAACCTTATACGGCGGATACAATAGAGCGGCTTGCAAAGAGCGGGGTAAAGCGGCTTGCGGTCATAACACCCGGGTTCTCGGCGGACTGCATCGAAACTTTGGAGGAGATGGGCATTCAGGGCGCGGAGACGTTTCACGAACATGGAGGCGAGAAATATGCGGCGCTTCCATGCCTTAACGATTCTCCCGCAAGCATCGCGGCGCTCACAAGCGTCATCAAGGGCGAATTATCTGGCTGGACTGGAAATTAGCAGCAGCGGCACATGATGGCTGCTAAGATATTGATTTTCATTATCTTTTTGCAATTGGCTTGTTTCTTGCGGTACCATCGTCACCTGGCGCGTGTTACGCTCTAGAAAGGAAGGTGTCCATGGCAGACAAGCATTTCATTGCTCAACTTAAGGGCTTCGGCCTAACGACGGCGGAGATTTTATATCACATGCCGGACCATCCGGCTCTCCTGCAATCTTTCATTTGGCAGGAATACGATATGGCTCCCCGGTTCCCGAAGCTCCTCAAATTTTTGGAATTTTGGAACGGCAATCTTGATGGAAAAGTGAACCGGGTGAGGGTTTGCTGCAAAAAGCTTATAGATCCGGCGGAATTCCGCTATCTCGATGGGCGCTTTATTATGCAGTAGGGAAGCTCCCCCTAACACGCGGGGAAATTTTGAATCTTTGAGATTCAGGGCGGACCGGGGTATAGGAAGGATCGTTCCTTAACTGTCTAGCCTACGGCGGTCGATGAAGTTCAACCCTGGCGCCTTTGCCAAGCGTGCTATGAAGCCCTTTTCGAAGGCGCTTTCACGTCATTATCGCGGCTTTCGCCTGCGCGTGGATAAGCGCGCGCCTGCATTGATTAGGGTCAGGGCAAATAAGGCGTTAGATTACTTCGATCTCTTTTTTGTCGATCATCACATCTTTCGCGCCGTTTACTCGAACCGGCACAGGATTGCGCCCGGCGTTTGGCGATCTGCTCAGCCCAGCCCCGGGCAGATTGCCATTTTGGCCCGGAGGGGCATCAAAACGATCGTAAACCTGCGCGGCGAACGGAACTGCGGAAGCTATCGGCTTCAGGTGGAGGCGTGCCGGCGCCATGGTATCAAGCTCGTCAACTTCCCGCTCCAATCCAGGATGGTGCCTACTGCGCAAGTCATCCATGAAGCAAGGAAGCTGTTTCAAGAGCTGGAATATCCCATTCTCTTCCATTGCAAGTCCGGAGCCGACCGCGTTGGCTTGATGAGTGCCTTTTTCATGTACATGAAGGAGGGGAAGCCGATGGAGGAGGCGATCAAACAGCTGAGCCTCAAATTCGGCCATTTCAGAAAATCCGAAACAGGCGTGTTGGATTACTTATTTCAACGCTATCTCGCCGATAGCAGCGCCGAACCGATGACATTCTTCGAGTGGATTGAAACGCGTTACGATCCCGCTGAAATTAAGCGGGACTTCAAATCGCACGGGTGGGCAAACATTCTCGTAAACCGGGCGCTTCAACGCGAATAAGGATCAGTTAGGGTCGGGGTGGATTCATGCGTCCGGTGTTGCATGCCTCATGCCTTGGCTAGCACGACCGGAGCATTAGGGTATTATTGGGTTCTCAATGCCGATTTTATGAAGGCAGATGTTGCTTACGATTTCATCAGCGTACGCGTTTGCCGTTTGCGCGCTCCTGACGGCGCTGCCAGCCCCGCTCGTATTCGCCGCAGACTTCTCCGGGGCCGACGCAACCTTTCCTTACCCGATATACGCAAAATGGGCGGAAGCTTATAAGACCGCGACCGGGAAGGTGCTCAGCTATAAGGCGATCGGATCGGCCGCCGGAATCGAGGCGGTCGAAGCGCTCCAGGTGACATTTGGCGCCTCTGATGCGCCATTGACTCCCTGGCAACCTGAAAAGGGCGGGGACCTGGTACAGTGGCCCATGGTCATGGGAGGCATCGTGCCCGTCGTTAATCTTGACGGCATCAAGCCAAACGGAATGGTGCTGGACGGGCATGTACTTGCCGGGATTTTCCTCGGCGAAATCAAGACTTGGGATGACCCCCGATTGAAGAAGCTCAATGCGGGTTTGAGCCTGCCGCCGGCGGCTATCACGGTAGTGCACCGCTCCGACGGGTCGGGCACGACTTTCAACTTCACCAAATATTTGTCGAATGCCGATGAGACGTGGAAAGCGAAAGTTGGCTCAAACACAATCGTTGAATGGCCTACAGGTACCGGCGCGAAAGGCAATCAAGGTGTTGCCGGGAAAGTGCAAGAAACCAAGAACTCGATTGGATATGTCGAGGCGGCTTTCGCGAAGCAAAACAAGCTGACCGTTACCAGAATGATCAACAACGCCGGCAAGGCCGTTGAGGTGGGCTTGGTATCCGTGCGCGCTGCCGCAGCCAATTGGTGGTGGACGAATTCGGACTGGCTTTCGGGCAAGGGCTTGGTTTTGAATATAATAAACCAACCCGGCGAAGCAGCTTGGCCCATAGCCGCAGCAACTTTCATCCTTATGCCCGCGCAGGTAACAGATGCCGAGGCGACAAGAGAGGCCTTGAATTTTTTCGCCTGGGCCTATGCCAATGGTGACCAAGCGGCGGAGGAATTGGACTATGTTCCGCTGCCCCTTAGTGTAAAGCATCTTGCCATGCAAATCTGGACCGCCATTCGGGCGCCGGATGGCAAGCCAGTTTATGATGCAAGGTGAAGGCCAGGCACTCCAGCGCTTGACCCAAACTGGCCGCGGCCGGAGCTGGTCACGAATTCGTAAATGCGAATCAAAAAACTCCCGCTTTTGGCGGGAGCCTTGACTGATTGAAGGGCCTTATCGGTATCCCCTCAATTATAAGTTAGCGCCAGCACCAGGGAGCAAGCGAAAACAGGCAGAAAGGTCCATCACCATGATGATGGCGGTGATGATGACGCCAATGGCCATGGTGCATATGATGATGGTGACCCGCAAGCGTTACCGCGCTCGTGAGCTTGGGTGCCGGTTGCTCCATCGGTGCAGCCGAAGCTGCGAAGGAGAAGCCTGCCGCCGCGATGGTGGCAATGACGATATGCCGGATACTCATGAACTAGCCCCTTTGTTTAGCCGAGGCTTTCTAGCCTCGGGGTGAGCATAATGGTTAAGTTCCAGGCACCGCTATTGCTTCTTAAGTCTAATCTGTGGAAGAAACGCCAGGATCTACCTCAAAAGTTAGCGAGGTACAGTCGTGAAGCGCTGGCGCACACCTTCAGCCGATCGTGCCAGGCTCCATTGATAATCTCTTAACGGCAGCGGTCATGATCCCTTAGCCCTCCGAAATGCGACCCAATGAGAACGCCATTCACCCTCATCACGCATTGGTCCTGGTTCATCGTCCTTCTTGTTTGGCTGCCGGGATATTTCCAGAGTAAGAAGACCCTGAGGGCGCCGATTCCCGCATTGCAGATTCTGAACTGGCTTTGCTGGTAGCTGGCTTTGTCTTTGCATTGAGCCCGCGCCTGTTCGGTCTCGGCATGCAAATCACGCGGCAGACAATGCTTTCGGGGTGGTTGGGAGTGGCATTCAACCTTACCGGCATTGCCTTTGCAATCTGGGCTCGTGTGACCCCAAGCGGCTTTAAAGCCGCGCGGAAATCGCAAAAAATAAAGGCCGCTGGGCAGCGGCCTTTCTCGTGGCTGGTTCGATCTTTTACTTCTTAGGTGCGGGAGCTGCCGCTTGAGGATTCTTAGCTGCCTCTTCCTGTTGCTTACGCAGCTCAGCTAGCCGGGCACGTATCACATCAGCGATCTTTTTCTGATCCTCATTGTACTTATCCACCGGGATCGGCTGACCATCGATCGCTTTCGCAAATCCTTCGAGCGGCAACGGTATGCTGAGGGCGCGACCGGTTACATCGATGCCGAGATAGGCGATCTGCTTGCCGGATTTCATCTGATCGACAATCGCGGGTTCAATATTTGCTTCTGCGTAGCAGCCAGCCTGGTCGCATGTCGTATATGCAAGCTTTATCGGCTCTTTGTCGTCGATCTTGACGAGCGCGCCGGGAGGCAATGCGGAGCCAAGCGGCAACATCGCCAGCATTTGCGGCTTGTCCTGCCCGTGAATCTGGCGAACCGCAATCTTGCCAATGAGGATCGCGGTCGCGTTGTCCCGCACGTCGACCTGCGTGAGACACACGTTAACCTTCTTCATCTCCTCGGGCTTTTGCTGCTTTGGCTGCTCGCCCGGCTTGGTTGGCTCGTGGACTGGAACATCGATGCAGAGCTTGTACCAAATATCCGCGGGTTTCGCCGCGGCTTCCTGTTTGCCCGCGGGTGCTGCTTTCCCACCCTTATCCTTGCCTTGCGCCATGCTCGCAGTCGTGCCGAGCGAAAGCGCCAGTGTTGCGGCTATCCCGAAAGTCGCCGCTTTCACAAGCCTTGCGAAAACCATTAATTCGAACCTTTCACGAATTGGTGCTGGCTATCCTAACCTGAGGCCCCATCGTCCGAGCCATGACTGTTGCTTGGAAGCTTGGAATTGCGGCATTCCCGTGACAGTTTGGGGAGGCTATGAAACAATAGGCTTGGCCTTTTATCTTTGCTCAAGAAAAATTCCATGTGCCTTTTTTTTGGAAGTTTCGGAGCGTAAAGCAAAAATTGGACTCAGGCTTGTTCGGAAGGACCGGCTCACTTGGCGTGTGGAAAAATTAACTTTTGCCGGCGGAAATGGCGATCGCAGTGGCTGAATGGCTTTCTGGCCACAGTGATTTGCGCGCTCGCAATCTGCTGCATGGGCAGCAGCCCCAGCAGAGCGGACCCGCAACTTGGGATATCGATGCATGGCGAGCCAAAATACGGCGGTGCGTTCCAGCACTTCGATTATGTGAACCCGGATGCTCCCAAAGGCGGCCAGCTGCACCTTGCCGCACTCGGCTCATTCGATAGCCTCAATCCTTTCATCATCAAAGGCTCGCCCGTGGCGGGCATGCGCGACAACGTCTATGAAACGCTTCTTGCGCGCAGCTACGACGAGCCTTTCTCTTTGTATGGCCTCGTCGCGGAAAGCGTAGAGACACCGGAAGACCGCAGTTGGGTGGAGTTCAAGATCCGGCCGGAAGCGCGATTCTCGGATGGCGTGCCTATCACACCAGACGACGTGCTGTTCTCCTGGTCTCTCCTTAAGAGTAAGGGCCGTCCCAACCATCGATACTATTACTCGAAAGTCGCCACTGCCGAGAAGGTGGGCAAGCGCGGAGTTAGGTTCACTTTCACCAAGAACGGTGATCGCGAAATGCCTCTGATCATGGGGCTAATGCCGGTTCTTCCTCATCACGCGTTGACAGCGGATTCCTTCGAGAGGACCAGCCTGGAAAAACCCGTCGGCAGCGGCCCGTATATCGTTCAGGATGTCGAGCCTGGTGCGAGCATAACGTTTCGCAGAAATCCTGATTACTGGGGGCGCGATCTTCCCGTTACGCGCGGGCAGTTCAACTTCGATACAGTACGGATCGACTATTATCGCGACAGTATAGCGATGAGGGAGGGGTTCCGCAAAGGCCTTTTCGATGTCGAAGGCGATAGTGAAGCGATCGACGCCGTGAAATGGGCCGAGGCTTACGATTTTCCTGCGGCCAGGGATGGCCTTGTGAAAAAGATGGAGTTCGATCTGGCCGTGCCCGCGCCGATGTCAGCGCTCGCTTTCAATACGAGGCGGCCTATTTTCGCTGACAAGCGCGTGCGCAAAGCGCTTACGCTGCTTTTCGATTTCAAATGGCTTAACAAGACGCTCTATCGTGGTCTCTATGCTCGCACCCAAAGCTTTTTCGACCGGTCCGAGCTTTCTTCTCACGGACATCCCGCGGATGACAGGGAGCGCGTCCTCCTCTCCCCATACGCTGCCGAGCTGGAACCCGGAGTTATGGAAGGCACCTTCAGTCAGCCCAGCACGGACGGCTCGGGGAGCAACCGCGAAGGCCGGAGACAAGCTTTTGCGCTTATGAGCGAAGCTGGGTATGAGCTCAAAGACGGGGTTATGACCAGCAAGGCGGATGGCCGCCCGTTCACGTTCGAGATAATCTGCAACACGCTCGAACAGGAGCGGCTGATGCTGACATTCGCCGCAGAGCTTCG
>JBAUNL010000481.1:0-10352 GCA_049579205.1 Rhodomicrobium sp.
GCATGTTATGAATCTAGTGCAGATCGAGGAGAAAGAAGATGAAGCTTCGCCGCAGCGTACTTTACATGCCTGGATCGAATGCGCGTGCTCTGGAAAAAGCAAAGACGCTGCCGGCCGACGCGCTGATTTTAGACCTTGAGGATGCAGTCGCGCCAGATGCGAAGGAAACGGCGCGTTCACAGGTCTGCGCGGCTGTCCGTGCTGGCGGTTTCGGTCCGAGAAAGGTCGTCATCCGCATCAACGGCTTTGCCACACCATACGGCGCCGATGACTACGCCGCCGCCTTGGCGGCCAAGCCAGACGCTATCCTGCTTCCGAAAGTCGAAACAACCGAAATTCTAGAACATGCCCGGAAGCACGCACCGCATGATTCCAAAACCGCGCTCTGGGCCATGATCGAAACGCCGCTTGCGATCTTCAATTTGAAAGACATCGCCGAAGCCGCGCCATCCGCCACTCTGCCGCTCACCTGTTTTGTGCTTGGCACGAATGATCTTCTCAAAGCGGCGCGAGCGCAGATGCAGCCGGACAGAATGCCTTTGCTCGTGTCGCTATCGCTGACCGTGGCAGCGGCGCGCGCCTTTGGCCTTAGCGTTATCGACGGCGTCTATAATGCGATTTCCGATGAGGCTGGCTTCCGGGCGGAATGCCTTCAGGGACGCGCGCTCGGAATGGACGGAAAGACCCTCATCCACCCAAGCCAGATTCAAGCCTGCAACGAAATTTTTTCGCCTTCTCCGGAGGAGGTGACCGCCGCGCGCAAGATAGTTGCCGCTTTTGCCTTGCCCGAAAATCAGGGTAAGGGGGCAATCAGCCTCGACGGCCGAATGGTGGAGCTTATGCATGCCGAAATCGCCGGCCAGACGCTGGCCATGGCTGAAGCCATTGGGGCAAAGAGTTAATCAACAATACCTATCGATAGGAGCCCTGACTCGTTTGCCGTCATTTCCGCGAAAGCGGGAATCCATGTCAGAACAGCGCATTCGCTTGTTGAAACATAGGTCCCGGCCGGCGCGGGGACGACGCTTTGCTTTTTACGGGTGGTATAGGCCCAATTTATTGACAACTTCGCATTCAGCCGCGCGGCAATTTAGGTTGCAGCAACGCAAGAAGCAATTTGCCTGGAGCGCGCCGGCCGCGCGTCTTTCGCGCAACAATCAGAGAGCTAAACATAATATGTGAGTGGTTGAGATAAATATTACTACAATCGGAAGTTGCGCTCCCCAATCGCCAGAGGTAAGGCTTGTACAAGCTATTCTCTGAGATTCGGGGAACTCATGATCGTTATCGTCGATGAACGCGAAACTGTTTTGAGCGGATACACCGCGTGGTTTTCCCGCGAAGGTGTCTCCGCCACGGGGCTGGCGCCCCAGGATTTCAGGCAGTGGGTCAACTCGGCGCCCGAGCCTGATATCGATGCCGTGGAAGCCTTCTTGCTCGGCGATTTCCAAAACCGCGAAGAGGTTCCGCACAAAATCAAGTCACGTTCGGCAGCTGCCGTAATCGCGATGAACGAGACCAAATCGTTGAACGACACGCTCGATCTTTTTGCGGCCGGTGTCGACGATGTGGTCAGGAAGCCTATTCATGTCCGGGAGATCCTTGCCCGGATCAGGGCGATCAGCCGGCGCGTACAGCTCGACAACCAGCCGCCTGTTTCAGGACGCATAAAGGTGTTCTCCGATGGGCGCGACCCAGAGGTCGATGGCAAGCCGTTGCCGCTGCCAAGGCGGGAACGCAGGATTTTGGAATATCTAGTCTCAAACAAGGGCAGGCGCGTAACGAAGTCGCAAATATTCAATTTTGTATATGGCCTTTTTGACGACGGAATCGATGAGAACGTGATCGAAAGCCATATCAGCAAGCTGCGGAAGCGCCTGCGCCAAAGGCTAGGAACCGATCCAATAGATTCCCAACGCTTTCTCGGTTACCGCCTGACCGAAGAGTAATTGCGACCTTCTTTCTGGACGTTGACTTTCGCGAGGCCAACTTTGCCTTCGAAGTCATGGTTAGGCCTTCGCAATAGCACATTGATATGTTGGCGGATTCGTCCATATCTCTGGTGGCGTTTGCGCAGGGTGGGGATCTGCTCCCAAATCGGTGCGACCTTCACCGCCTTCCTCTTCCGCTCAGGGCAACCCAAGAAGTTTCAGATGCCCGTCGTCTACGCCGTCGTCTACGTTCTGATCATCGGGTTCTGCGCCGGAGTGCTTGCCGGAATCGTCATTCCAACGAACCTCGATCTTTTAAGCGCCACCATTACCGGCATAGTGGGGGCAGGGATCGGCTTGTATTTCTTCCCAGAGATCGGGGCGAATGTTACCGTTAATAGCACGGTCGCTTCGCTCATCACGGCGACGGTGGGTGCGATCGCTTTACTTATCATCGTCCACCTTTTTCATTTCGTTATGGGGCTAGATAGGCGATCGCGCTGAGAAGCTCCTCCGCTGGGATCGCCCTTCGTGGTCGGGCCCTATATTTTGAGACTGGGGAGTCAAAAATGGGAAGAACGGCAACTGCGATACTTTACGTCGTGCTGATGGTAGCCATTATAGTTGCTGTGGATTTCCTGTTCTTCAAACACCGGCTCTGGGAACGGTTAATGGTGAACATAGGAATTGTCTTGGTGTTCGTAGCTTTCTATTTGAGATTTTTGAAGGGTCAATGAAGTCGAAGTTGCGGCTTTGAAAATGTTGGGGCGCCAAACGTCGGCTGTGATATGGTGCCGGGAGACCAAGAGTTGTATTGAAGGTTAGAACCGGCCTCGACATGCCTGATCAACCATGGATTTTCCGCACCTATGCGGGACATTCCTCTCCGAAAGCCTCGAACGAGCTTTACTTAAAAAATCTCACCAAGGGTCAGACCGGCCTTTCCATCGCTTTCGACCTGCCAACCCAGACCGGCTATGACGCGGATCACCCGCTCGCCCGCGGCGAGGTGGGTAAGGTCGGCGTCCCTATCGGCCATCTCGGCGACATGCGCGCCCTTCTGAAGGGCATTCCGCTCGCCCAGATGAACACATCGATGACCATCAATGCGACGGCGGCGTGGATTCTGGCTCTATATATCGCGGCAGCGGACGAGCAGGGCGCGAGCCGCGAGGCGCTCACGGGCACAGTTCAGAACGACATCATCAAGGAATATCTATCCCGCGGAACTTATGTGTTCCCGCCCCAGCCCTCGATGCGGCTCATCAAAGACATCGTCGTATTCACCTTGCGTGAGATGCCGAAGTGGAACCCGACCAACGTCTGCTCCTACCATCTCCAGGAGGCCGGCGCGACGCCGGTACAGGAGCTGGCTTATGCGCTGGCAATCGCCGAGGCAGTGCTTGATACCGTAAAGGAAAGTGGCGAAGTCTCCGATGATGAGTTCGGCGGCGCCGTTGCACGGATCTCTTTTTTTGTGAATGCCGGCGTCCGCTTCGTAACTGAAATGTGCAAGATGCGGGCCTTTGCCGATCTCTGGGACGAGATCTGCGAAAAGCGCTATGGCGTTACCGATCCGAAACTCCGGCGCTTCCGCTATGGCGTCCAGGTCAACTCACTGGGGCTGACGGAACAGCAGCCGGAAAACAATGTTTACCGCATCCTGCTCGAGATGCTGGCCGTGGTGCTTTCAAAAAGAGCGCGGGCGCGTGCCGTGCAGTTGCCGGCATGGAACGAAGCGCTTGGCCTGCCGCGCCCTTGGGATCAGCAATGGTCCTTGCGCATGCAGCAGATCGTCGCCTACGAGACCGACCTTCTCGAATATCCCGACATTTTCGACGGCTCCCGCGCTGTCGAAGAGAAGGTCGAAGAATTGAAAAGGGAGGCGCGCGAAGAGCTGGCGCGAATCGAGGAAATGGGCGGCGCGGTCGCTGCCGTCGAATCGAGCTACATGAAGCAGCGCCTTGTGGAGAGCAACGCCATGCGGCTGCGCAAGATCGAGTCCGGCGAGCAGACCGTGGTCGGGGTTAATAAGTTCGTTGAGACAGAACCATCGCCCCTCGCCGCCGGAACGGATGGCGGTATTCAAACCGTCCCGGAAGGGGTTGAGAGGGAGCAGATCGAAAGCTTGCAAGCCTGGAGAGCAACCCGGGACCACGAGGCAGTCCGGACAGCCCTGGCAGACCTACGCTCCGCCGCACAAGAAGGCCGCAACATAATGGTCCCTTCGATCGCCTGTGCGAAGGCGGGTGTGACCACAGGCGAATGGGGCGACACGCTTCGGGGGGTTTTCGGCGAATACCGCGCCCCAACCGGCGTATCCCGCGCCAGCGCTCGGAGCGGAGAAAGCCTCGGCCAACTGCGTGCGGAAGTAGAGCGGATCTCGGCAAAGCTCGGCCGCCGCCTCAAATTCCTGGTGGGCAAGCCCGGCCTCGACGGACATTCCAACGGTGCCGAACAAATTGCAGTCCGGGCCAGGGACTGCGGCATGGAAGTGGTGTATGAGGGCATCCGGCTTACCCCCGCTCACATTGTGAATGCCGCCCTTGAGGAGAGCGTGCATGTTGTCGGGCTTTCGATATTGTCCGGCAGCCACGTCCCTCTCGTCCGCGAGATTATGGACCGGATGCGCGAAGCCGGTCTCGAAGAGGTCCCCGTTGCCGTCGGCGGCATCATACCAGCCGAGGACGAAGCGGTCCTCAAGGCGTGCGGAGTCTCCGCGATCTACACGCCCAAGAATTTCCAGCTGAATGAGATAATGGCCGGGATCATCAAACTTGCAGATCCCGAAATGCCAAAGCCGGCATCCCGAGCCTGCGGCCAGTAA
Source organism: Rhodomicrobium sp. (assembly GCA_049579205.1). Lineage (GTDB taxonomy): Bacteria > Pseudomonadota > Alphaproteobacteria > Rhizobiales > Rhodomicrobiaceae > Rhodomicrobium. The sequence goes on from JBAUNL010000481.1 coordinate 4,759, forward strand.
AATTTTTTGAGTTAAAACGTAACAAAACCGCCCTTCACACGTTCTTGGCGGTGTCTCGGTGCCGGTACCACTGCCGGTAGGCTTCATTCCCCTCGGAGATCAAGATTGAAGTTGCAAACCCTCACGGGCGCGGCTTTTGAGAAAGCCATCCCGGATCTAGCCCGCCTCCGTATCGAAGTCTTTCGCGAATATCCTTACCTCTACGATGGCTCATTCGAATACGAGGAGCGCTACATCAAGCGCCTAGCTGCCGCTAAGCACAGTATCATTATCGCCGCCTCAGATGAGAGAGGGAAGATCGTTGGCTGCGAGACCGGCTCTGCGCTTGCAGCACATAACGAAGAACTCGCCGCGGCTTTTCGTGAATGGCATCCCGATCTCACGAAAATATTTTATTGCTCCGGATCTCTGCTTCTCCCCGAATGGCGCGGGCGCGGCCTTGGCCATGAGTTTTTCCGCTTGAGAGAGGCGCACGCGACCGCCCGCGGATACAAATATTCGGTCTTCTGCGCGGTTATGAGGCCTGCAACCCACTCGCTCAAGCCGTTGAACTATTCTCCTCTCGACGGGTTCTGGGAGAAGCGCGGCTACCGCAAGCTGCCCGGTGTGGTTACCGCATTCCGATGGAAGGATATCGATCAACCCCAGGAAAGCGAACATCCCATGCAATTTTGGATGCGGGAGCCGGCTTGATGTCCCAGACAATCCGCGTTGCTGCCGCGCAATATCCTATAGAGGAAGTGCTTTCGTTCGGTGCCTTCGAAGACAAGCTCGCAGGTTGGGTTTCAGTAGCGGCCAGGCAGGGAGCGCAGCTCCTGGTTTTCCCCGAATATGCCGCGCTTGAGCTGACAAGGTTGGCAGGGCGCCATATCTCCCGTGATTTGCAGGGGTCACTTGAGGCGGTGCAATTTTACATCCCGCATTACGATGCCGCCTACGCGTCGATGGCCAGGGAGCACGGGGTCATCATCCTTTCGGGTTCCGCGCCGGTGAAGCTCACGGATGGCCGCTTTGTGAACCGCGCACGCCTGTTCACACCGGAGGGCGCGACAGGTTTTCAGCAAAAACACATTATGACGCGCTTCGAGGCGGAGGAATGGGGGATTAGCTCAAGCCAGGGCCTTTGCGTTTTCGATGCTGGCATTGTTAAGCTTGGCATTGCCATCTGCTACGATATCGAGTTTCCGCTGGTCGCCCGTTCATTGGCGGAATCCGGGGCGGAGATCATACTTGTGCCGTCCTGCACGGACACGCTGGCGGGCTACCATCGCGTCCGCTCTTCCTGCGCCGCTCGCGCCCTTGAAAATCAGCTTTACATTATTCAATCGCCGACGGTCGGGGAGGCACCATGGTCGGCGGCGCTAGATATCAATATTGGCGCTGCTGCGGTTTTCGCCCCGCCAGATTGTAAGTTCTCTTCGGACGGGGTTATAGGGGAAGGAAGCCTTAACCAGCCGCAATGGCTATATGCGGATCTCGATCTGGATGCCCTTGCCGAAATCCGCAGTAATGGCGAAGTCTTGAACTTCGAAAACTGGGCGCTACAACCTGCAGCGCCAGTTTTGCCTAAGGCAAGGCTGGTAGTATTAAATTAACTGCTTCGTGCCCTTGGACCAGCAGCACTGGCCCCGGCGGAAAGGGCGTGCTAAGGCATTGCCTACGTTCAGAAATGAAAGCCTCAAGCCGCCGCTATGCGTACCTACCTCGATTTCGAAAAGCCAATCGCTGAACTCGAAAGCAAGATCGAAGAGCTAAGCGCGCTCACGGGCGGCGATAACGGGGTCGAGATCAAGGAGGAAATCGCACGTTTGCGGGAGAAGGCGCAACTCGCCCTCGAAGAGACATATACCGCCCTAGACCCCTGGCAGAAGACGCAAGTTGCCCGGCATCCAGAGCGCCCGCATGCGCTCGACTATATTCGCGAGATGATCGTGGATTTCCTGCCGCTTGGCGGCGATCGCTATTTCGGCGAAGATCTCGCGATAATTGGCGGCCTGGGGCAGTTCCATGGCCGCACCGTGATGGTATTAGGGCATGAAAAAGGCGCCGACACCCAGGGGCGCCTGCGGCATAATTTCGGGATGGCCAAGCCGGAAGGCTATCGCAAGGCCGTGCGCCTGATGCGCATGGCGGAGAAGTTCGGCATTCCGGTGATTAGCCTTGTAGACACGGCAGGGGCTTACCCCGGGATCGAGGCAGAGGAACGTGGCCAAGCGGAGGCCATCGCGCGGTCGACGGATTGCTGCCTCTCGCTCACGGTGCCAATGATCTCCGTCATCATCGGGGAGGGTGGCTCCGGCGGCGCTGTTGCGGTCGCGGCGGCAAACCGCGTTCTTATGCTCGAACATTCGATTTACAGCGTCATCTCACCAGAAGGTGCGGCTTCCATCCTGTGGCACGACAGCACCAAAGCCAAGGACGCCGCTCAAAGCATGAAAATTACCGCGCAGGATTTGCTTCAACTCGGCGTCATCGATGCTATCGTCCCTGAACCGGTCGGCGGTGCTCACCGGGATCCCGCTTCCGCCATTCAGAGGGTCAGTGAGGCCTTGGAACTCGCGCTGTTGGACTATGATAGCGTCGATGGCATGGACATACGAAGTCAGCGTCAGGATAAGTTTTTGGCGATTGGTCGATCGCTTCCGGCGGCGCGATAAGCGCTTTGGGGGGACGAGGCCGTATTTTGGCCCCATTGAAGCGGCGAACTCGAATGCTTAAGCGAATCAGGAGCTTGCAACTCAGGAATGCGGTCTCTCAAATCTGCACGCAGACTCAAACGGTTTTTTAAGTCAAAGAGGCGATCTTCCTCCGTAATCGGAAGAGGGCCCGGTTTGACTGCCATGAAATTCGTCTTGCGTTTTGCGCTGCTTGCGCCGTTCCTGTTCGGTTTAACTGGCTGCCTGGGTTTTCTCGGTTTCGGCACCACGGACTCTGTACCTCCAGCGGAGCGGCAGCTTCCTGCCTCGACGCAAGCCCTTCTCGCCATCAAGGGGATGAAGCAGGAATCTCCGATCTTTGTCCGGATCTTCAAGGAAGAGTCGGAATTGGAGGTTTGGAAATACAAAGATGGCCGTTTCAGGCATTTCAGAACCTACCCAATCTGCGCTTGGTCCGGAACGCTTGGGCCGAAAGTTCAGCAGGGCGACCGCCAAGCCCCAGAGGGATTCTATACGGTCAGCCGTGGCCAGATGAACCCCCATAGCCTCTATCACCTATCGTTCAATATCGGCTTCCCGAACGCTTATGACCAATCAAATGGGCACACCGGCTCGTCGCTGATGGTGCACGGCGACTGCAAATCGGCCGGCTGTTACGCCATGACGGACGCCTACATCGAGGAAATCTATATCTTGGCGCGCGAAGCCTTCAATGCGGGCCAGACGCGGTTTCACGTTCAGGCACTTCCCTTCCGCATGACAGCGGAGAACATGGCGAAGCACCGGGACAGCCCGTGGTATCCATTCTGGTCGAAGCTGAAGGAAGGATATGATGCTTTCGAAGTGACGGGGAAGCCACCTGTCGTCAAGGTTTGCTCGAAGCAATATCTCGTCGATGTCCAATTCCTTGGGCTTGCCGCCGATCCGCACCCCGATGAGCAGTGCCCCCCTTACAAGAAGCTCGATCTCGCTCAGACGCAAGGTATCGACGGGGTTCCAGCAACGGTTTTGGCGAGCCTGAATAGGCCGGAGACATCTCCGCCTCGAGCGGAAACGGCAGCGGTTGCTTCCGCCACACCACAGCCGCAGCAAGCCGCTCCTCAATGGACATCAGCCGCGCTGGCCGAGACGTCTGCCTCGCCTGTTGTCACCCGCCCAGTGGCGGGTTCTCCGAACGTCATAGCATCAATGCAGCCAGCGAAAGTACCAGCTTCTCCGGCGTATGCTCCGATAGCGCCCGCGATACCAGGGCCTCTGCCGCCTGCTACAGCGCGTGTGGCAGGTGGAAGCAGCGCCCAACCGGTCAACTACCCAGTCGCTTCCAGCCTTACGGTTCAAGGGCAGTACGCGCGCCCAGCTTTGGCGGCTCCGGATAATCAGCCAGCCGATGTCGACCCCAACGCGCTGCAGAAGCTGAACCGGTCTGGAAAAGGCGGCAAACTGACTGCTGACGGCGCCACACCTACTGCCGTCAGCGAGAGTCAATAAGACAGCGCGGGCCGTGCCTTACATCAAACGCACAGCTCGCGGCGTGCCAGGCCTTTGGCGGACCACTATAGGCGCAGATGCGATCCCGAACGGCAGCTCAAGCTGGGTCCCTGGGATTTTATTGTTTAAGAAGGCTCGTTCTGCCGCTCTCTGGGAGAACACGGTGGTTTCAGGCCGGCCACTGGATACCGTATAAGGCTTCGTTCCAGAAAAGCTGCCTCTTTCGGTGGCCTTGGTTTTGGCTTCCAACAAAACCGCGTTGACGATGGAACCCAATTGCCGCCACTCATTGTCTTCACTCACGGTCCACTCCATCATTTACTAACTGGGATTCAAGCCATAAGGTCTGCCTTGAATACGAATGTCGAGTGATTCGGTGGCTCAATTACGACAGGTCAAGAAAAATTTGCTAGAACTTGGGGGAAAGAGCATACAATTCTTTTGGGGCTTTGCCCTGGCAGGGGAGTGACGCTCCGTGCGCTACTACGAGCATCGCTCCCGGAAGGCGATCTGGAGTTTCCGGGTTGCGGTCCTCGCCGTCCTCGTTTTCGCGGGCGCATTCGTGTGGCATCGGTTCTTCAGCTTGCCGACGCCTCTGGCGCTCAAGATTTTGGGAGCTGCCATTCTCGTTGCGGTCGTCAGCCTCACGCTCGCTGCGGCAGCTCTCGTAAGCATTTGGAACGATGGTAGCATCGGAGCAAGCAAGGCTTTTTTTGCGCTGCTTCTCAGCGCGATGCTGCTCGCGATCCCACTTTGGTCGCTTCCGCAACTCATGCGCCTTCCCATGATCTACGACGTAACGACAGACCTCGCTAATCCCCCCGGCTTTGACCGAGTGGCGAAGATCCGGCAAGGCCAAGCGAATCCCGTCCATTACGAGGCTTCATTCGCCCGGCAGCAGGCGGCTGCCTATCCCGATCTGAAAACGCTTCAGGCCAACCGGTCAATCGCGGAGGTCTATTCCGCAGTGCACGATGCCGTCAGAGCCCTAGGCTGGAAGATCATCGACGAGCAGGTTCCCGGCACCGTAAAGACTGGCTACATCGAAGCTGTTGACCGGACTTGGATATTCGGCTTCACGGACGACGTCGCAATCCGCGTCACGGGGTCTACGAAGGCCGCAAAAATCGATGTCCGGTCGTCATCCCGCTTCGGCCGGCATGATCTTGGCAGAAATGCTAATCGCATCCGCAGATTCGTCACGGAAGTGAAAACGCGTCTTGCTCAGCTAGACAGAGCCGAGCGCATGGAAAAGCTAGTGGCATCGCGCCAGGCGGCGGAAAAGCAAAAAGCAAAACGTAACGGGCGGCGGCGCGATGAGGACGACGATTAAACATAACATGCAAGAATGGGTACCCGGTTTTGCGATAAGACCATGCGCCGGCAAGAGCCCAGACGGCACCGTTGATTCAAGTCCATTGGCCGGTGTGAAATAGCACGCATTCAGCC
>JBAUNL010000482.1:0-3112 GCA_049579205.1 Rhodomicrobium sp.
AAAGACCGTTGACCTCCACCCCGCGATAAGAGAACAGCATCAATAGCGGATATCGCAGTAGAATTTTTGAGTGCTCGGTCTGCCACCGAAAGCGGAATTGGCCCTCAACGCATCCACTGTGATCGTAAACGACTGCATGCCGTCGATGCACCCTAACGGATGAAATTGTACCAGAAGCGCTCACCGTCCCCCCTGACCCGCCCTGCGGTGGGGCTGGGAAAATGGATGGGCAGGACGAGCGTCGCAGTGTCGGCAATTTGCCCTAAAAAGCGCCGGCGCGATTGTTCAGCCTCTTTCTTGTCCGTGTCAAAGATCGTGGACCAGCCCGGCTCGCGGCATTGGAGGGCATGATGCATCAGGTCTCCGGTCACCACCGCATGTTGCCCGTGCGAGCGGATATCGATGCAGCAATGATGCGGCGAGTGGCCAGGGGTCGGGGTCAGGGAGAACGTGTCGTCGAGCTGAAATGCGTCGTCGACCATGAGGGCCTGGCCGGCCTCTACAATTGGCCGGCAATTGTAGGACCAGACATTGCCGGGCGGGTTGGCGCCACGCTCGGTCGCGGCTTCCCAAAAGGCGTATTCGGCCTTGTGAAAAATGTACTTTGCCTTCGGAAAGGTAGGCACCCAACGCCCGTTGCGCAGGATCGTGTTCCAGCCGCAGTGATCGATATGTAGATGGGTGCAGAACACATAGTCGATGTCCTCGAACCTGAGACCAGCTGCACGAAAATTGTCCAACCACGGCTGCTTTGGGAAATCCATAGGGGCCGGATAGCCCTTGTCCTCGCCTGTGCAAGTATCGATCAAGATCGTGTGCTTCGGAGTGCGTACGAGGAAGGTTTGGTAGGTGATGACCATCTTGCCGGAGGCGGCATCGAATACGATGGGATCCAGCCCGGCAAGGTGATGGTGCCCGAGCTCTGGGTCGTAGGCGGGGAACATATCTTCCGGCTTCCGCCACGGTCCATCGCGCTCGATGATACTGGTGATGGTCACGTCGCCAATGGTGAGCGTCTGCACTTCACTTCCTCCACTTCACTCTTCTGGAGCCTCTGAGCTTGTTTTCGCCGAAGCCTTCGAAAATAAGAATGCACAGCATCGACAGCTTCCGAAGTATCACCCAGCGCTGAGAAAGTGCCACAAGAACGGCTGTAAAGCGGCATTGGGTCGGGAGCGGAGATTACGTTGGGGATTACGCGCACCCGCGCACTCATCGATGACCATTGGTGCTCGGGCGCGGACTGGAGCTTCGGCGGTCGTCAGGAACGCAACTTTAGCCCCTAGTTTTGGCTAAAGGGCGGGCAGAAAGCCGTTGGTGCGACGATGCTGTTTTCCATATCAAGCAAAACGTCGGCCTCTGCGACGGCTTTCAGATAGGCGGCGAAAGCGGGGTCGGAGGCCATCTTCTTGCGCCGCGCCTCCCGGTCAGCCTGGCTCTCATAGCCCCAAAGATGCACCACCCGATTATGGCGGCCTTCGACTGCTGTATACCAGCCGAGACAGCGACCGAGATATTTTTGCTGCAAGGGCCAGGCGAGCCTCTCATACAAGGCCACGAATTCATTCAATTTTCCCGGTTTGCACGTATAGATTCTAAGATCAACGATCATGGGTCACATTGTCCACTACTGCTTATTGACTGTGTACCGCTTGCCGGAAGCAAATTGCCTACGCAGGTTTTATAGTAATCCAAATCGCCGGCCAAGGACATCTCTCGCCTGCATCCAAGGCGAGGCCAACCGATTCCCCAGCTATCCTATGACATCGACGCTATACCGATGCCCTTGAGTTACCCTGGGGCTCCCTTATGGAGGACTGGATCGGCGAGGACAACCCCGTCCGGGTTGTCGATGTTTTCGTCGATGGGCTTAATCTTTCCGGGCTTTGCTTTGACGGTCTGACACGGGAAGCATTTGGCCGCCCCGCTATCATCCGGCTCCCCAAGCTTTACATTTACGGTTATCTGAACCACGTTCGGTCGAGCCGACGGCTTCAGACATAACACAAGCGTGATAAGACAGGATTCCGCAAAGCCAGCAATTGGACCGACGCAGACCAATGCGTTGATTCCATCACCAAGCCGGTTGTACCTCTAAGAGCAGACAATCCCTAACATATGGCCCAAGACCGCTGACCGCCTATACCGCCGGTCAGAGACATAATAAACTATCTACTTCCGTTCGGCTGCACCGGGTCGTAACCGGAAGTGTCGGTTTTCTTTCGATTCAAAATTCGCTTAGTCGGGTAATGGATCCTATTGCAGTCGTCGCCGAAAAGGCAAACGCATAGCAGGTCTTGACCCTGAGCCGAAGTCGGATGGGCGCCTACCACGACGGCAGATCGCTCCGGATCCCCCAATGTTACGCGAGGACGGCGTGTGGTCTTAATGAAGCCAGAGAATTCGACCCGCGCCAAGGTGCTGGCCAATGATCGGCGACGTCGGCACGCTGGCTCAGATGCGTACTCCGGCGGCCGCGCGTAAAATGGAGGGATGCGCGACGCCAGGTGCAGCCTTCGATCCGGCCAACGTACTGGTTTGTGTGCTGTCACCAGTGTCGAGGGTGTGATAGTCCTTATGGGCAATTCCTGCGAGCCCGCGCGGCGGGATCATGTCAATGCAAAGGTTAAGTTATGCAGCAGTTGACGGACGAAGGTCGTCGGATCGTCGATGACGTGGCGCGTCGGCGCGGGTTTTCGAGCGACGCTGTGACAACGATGCTCATTGCAGTCTCGGCCGGCTATGGCAATCAGGCCCAGTTCAACCATCCAGAGTTCGGCGGCATGGGCCAGTGGTCGTCCGGAGGGATGATCATGATCGGCGATATGTTCAACACTTACCTCAAGGACCGTGTGGGTTCGTTGTGCCAGGAATTGGCGGGCTTGATCCAGGGGCAACCGCTATTCGCCGTGCCCGCGCAAAGTCAGAGCCAGTCCCAGGGCGGCGGCTGGCAGGGCCAAACCGGCGGCAGTTATCAGCAACAAGGTAGCGGTGGGGGCACCGGCTCGAGCCTTTTCGTGCCCAACGCCCAAACCGGCAATTGGTGGCCCGCCGATCTGGGCATGGCAGGATCGACCGGCGGACAAAACAATCTGAGATATGCTTACTTCCC
>JBAUNL010000483.1:0-18690 GCA_049579205.1 Rhodomicrobium sp.
GATGCCGCCCTCGAAAAGACCGGCTTGCTCCACCGCAAAGCCGCCTAGGAAAAAATGGCAGGCCAAACCGCTTCAGTAAGGAAAGTCGTCGCCGAAAATAGGAAGGCCCGCTTCTCCTACTTCATCGTCGACACGTTCGAGGCCGGGATCGCCCTGGGCGGCTCCGAAGTGAAGTCCCTGCGGCAGGGCAAAGCCAACATCGCCGAATCCTATGCGACGGAGCAGAATGGCGAGATTTATCTCATCAACGCCTACATCCCCGAATACTTGCAGGCCAATCGCCTCAACCACGAAACGCGCCGGCCCCGCAAACTTCTTCTGCACAAGCGCGAAGCTAACCGCCTGATCGGCGCCGTGCAGAAGGAAGGGATGACACTGATTCCCCTTCGCATCTATTTCAACGATCGCGGCCGCGCGAAACTCGAGCTTGCTCTCGCACGCGGGAAGAAGCTCCACGACAAGCGTGAAACCGAAAAGAGCCGCGATTGGGAGCGCCAGAAAGGCCGGCTGATGCGCGAGCGCGGCTAGAACACGATCCGAAAAACGGTGCTTGTTTTGCGATAGATCATGCCGTCAAGAGCGATAACGCTCTAAGCATTCTAAATGAGCGGCCTGATAAACGAGCGCGTTTTGCGCAAGGCTCTGATCGTCTTGTCTCTCGCAGCTCTCGCCGCCGGACTTGCGGCCTCGGCGGCGAGCAAGCCCACTACTGCGAATGCGGCTTGGGCGGCGGGTACAATTCCTGTGATCCTCGCACTCGGCTTTTCCATTATTCGCGATCTCAGATCCGGGCGCATGGGCGTCGACGCGGTGGCGTTCATTTCGATGGCGGCAGCCCTTGCGCTTGGCGCGGCGCTTCCCGCGATCGTTGTCGCGGTGATGTATGCCGGGGGCAACGCGCTCGAAGATTTCGCTGTAGGCCGCGCGGAACGCAATCTCAAATCGCTCGTCGAAAGGGCACCGCACACGGCTCACCGCAGGAAAGGCGCCTCTTTTGAGGATATTGCTGCCGATGCCGTTGAAATTGGCGACATCGTTCTTGTCCGGGCGGGCGAAATTGTCCCAATCGACGGCATCGTGCTCTCCGCAAACGCGGTTTTAGACGAGTCTGCCCTCACCGGAGAACCGCTGCCTGCGGCTCGGGGCGCCGGTGAAGCGGTGAGAAGCGGTGCCGTGAACGCGGGCGAAGCTTTCGAGATGCGGGCAAGCGCCACCGCAGGCGAAAGCACCTACGCCGGTATCGTGCGGATGGTGACTGCAGCTCAGACGGCGAAGGCGCCTTTCATGCGCATGGCCGACAGATATGCGCTTCTTCTGCTGCCCCTTACTCTTGCTCTAGCAGGCATAGCATGGGCAGCATCGGGGGACCCGCTTCGAGCCCTTGCGGTTTTGGTGGCGTCAACGCCATGCCCGCTGATCCTAGCGGCTCCGGTTGCCTTCATTGCCGGAGTTTCCCGCGCAGCGCGCCGTGGGATTCTTATCAAGGGCGGGGGGCCCATCGAGGCTTTGGCGCGGGCACACACGGTGCTGTTCGACAAAACCGGAACCCTGACCGCCGGGGGCGCCAGACTTGCGGCGATAGAAACCGCTCCAGGTGAAAGCGCAGATGAGGTACTGAGGCTGGCCGCATCCCTCGAACAGGCTTCCAATCACGTTATTGCTTCGGCAATTATCACAAGCGCAAGGGCGCGAGTCTTACAGATCGAAGTCCCTCAATGCGTTCGGGAGGATCTAGGCTCCGGACTGGAAGGGATGATAGGAGCACATCGCGTTTCGGCTGGCTCCGCGTCTTTGATTTTCGGCAGCCATGACCGTCCCGCCTGGGCGATCCGCGCCGTCCAGCGCGCGTCCTGGCGTTCGGCGCTTTGCGTCTTTGTTTCCAAAGACGGCAGGGTTCTCGGCGCATTGCTTCTGGCTGACGAATTGCGCAAAGAAGCCCCGCGGGCAGTTCAAGCGCTACGGATGGCAGGCATTGCCCGCATGGCTATGGTGACAGGAGATCGCGCCGATGCAGCGGAAACAATAGGGGCTGCACTCGGCCTCGATACAGTTCTTTCGGAACGCTCCCCTATCGACAAGGTCGAGGCGGTGATCACGGAAAGAAAACTTTATCCTACCGTCATGGTCGGAGACGGGATCAATGACGCACCCGCCCTCGCGGCAGCGGATGCCGGCATTGCGATGGGGGCGCGCGGTGCGACGGCATCGTCGGAGGCGGCTGACATTGTAATCCTCGTTGATCGCCTCGACCGAGTTGCCGAAGCCGTACAAATTGCGCGGCGCCCCGCTTCCATAGCCAAGCAAAGCATTATTGCCGGAATGACCCTGTCAGCCATCGCTATGGGAGCAGCGGCTTTTGGCTGGCTGTCGCCGGTTGCCGCTGCACTCACTCAGGAGGCTATCGATGTCCTTGTGATCCTGAATGCATTGCGAGCGCTTTTCTCGGGGAAACGAAGGCTGCTCCGGCGGGGCTCCCTGATTGCGCCGGACGGATTGCTGCCGGATCATCATGCGTTGGAGGCCGCGCTCGACCGGCTTCGTGAAATCGCTGACGGACTTGACGAAGCCTCCGGAGCAAGAGCTTTCGATTTAATTCAGGAGGCAAACGGCATAGTTCAGCAGAAGGTTGTGCAACATGAACAGCAGGATGAGACCACGCTTTTTCCCACCCTGTCAGCTAAGCTTCCCGATCTCTCTGCCGTGGCGGCCATGAGCCGCGCACATCGCGAAATTCAGCATTTGGCTAGGCTTTTGGCGCGGCTTACCGGTGGACTTAGCGCCGAAGAGACCGACCACTATGTCATTCGTGACTCCCAAAGGGTTATCGAGTCCATCGAAGCGCTTGTCCGGCTTCACAGTGCGCAGGAAGAAGACATATACGAGTATGCCCTGTCAGCGTAAGTTGATCTCGTAACAGTGCCGGTGGAACCTGTTTTTGCTTCACAAATTGCTATTGTTGACAGCTGGCACCGAATGCGAATTGACATGCCACAACCCCTAGCCTAGATGCTCTTTAGAACCATTCTAAGGAGTCTCCTATGGTGTTCGCTGGGTTGAGGCATGCGCCCAAGAATTTTTCCGACCTGACCGAGCGCGAGATCCTTGCCGTTGGCATATCGGCGGAGGAGGAGGACTCGCGCATCTATCTGACATTCGCAGAAGATCTTCAAGAGAGGTATCCAGCTTCGGCTCAAGTTTTCAGAGAGATGGCAGAGGAAGAGAATGGGCACCGCCACCTGCTGCTGGATCTTTACCGGCGGCGGTTCGGTGAACACCTGCCAGCTATCCGCCGGGAGGACGTGAAGGGCTTTTTGCGCCGCCGCCCTGTCTGGCTCACGCGGAACCTGCCCATTGAAACGATCCGGAAACAGACGGAAACCATGGAGTACGAGGCGCGGCGCTTTTACGCGAAGGCGGCGCAGCAAACCACAGATGTAGGCATTCGCAAACTTTTGGGGGATTTGGCTGAGGCCGAAAAGAAGCATGAGAGCCTTGCCGCAAAGCTCTCGGATAGGATTTTGACGCCGGACATCAAGAAAGAAGAGGACGAGACCGCGCGGCGAATGTTTGTGCTGCAATATGTGCAGCCGGGCCTCGCGGGGCTCATGGACGGGTCCGTATCTACGCTCGCACCTCTCTTCGCCGCGGCCTTTGCGACGCACCACAATTGGCAAACCTTTCTTGTGGGCCTCGCCGCTTCAATCGGAGCCGGCATCAGCATGGGTTTTGCAGAGGCGCTATCCGACGACGGATCGCTTACTGGCCGCGGTTCGCCGCTACTGCGCGGGGGCATTTGTGGCGTAATGACCACCATAGGCGGCTTAGGTCATACGATGCCCTATCTGGTGCCCGACACTTGGCCGAACTCCTTCTGGATTGCGACCGCGATCGCAAGCGTAATCGTATTGATCGAACTCTGGGTAATTGCCTATATCCGCTCCCGCTTCATGGATACGCCGTTCCTGCAAGCTGTTTTTCAAATCGTTATTGGCGGACTGATCGTGCTCGGTGCTGGCATTGCCATCGGCGGCGCCTAGAAAGGCAAACACAAAGGCTATCGCTTACTACTAAATTATTAAGGCTAGGCCATAGCTAGTCTTTCATACTTATTATGTTAAGTTGGAACTTTGCAGGCTCCTCTAGTTTTAAGAAAGATAAACTTGGAGGAAGACAGGATGAATAGTTATCTAAAATCCGGCGTTTCGGCGGTTGCGCTTCTTGCAGCGGTCTCGCTTGCTCAGGCGCAAACGGTTCAAGGTCAAGGCAACGAACGGGGTGGAGCATCAACTGGGGGGCACTCCCAGAGCGAAGCTGGCAGAGCGGGTGGATTGACTGCCCAAGGCGGGCCGGCGGGTGAGAGCCGTCAGGGAAGCCACGGTGCTCGCGGCGCCGAAAATATGCAGAAGCGACAAGGTGGAGGCGCAGCCGCTCAAGGTGGCCAAACCACAAAGGAAAAGTCGGCACAGACCAGGCAAGAAATGCAGCATGAAAGCCGGGCTCAGAACGAGCGCGGCAGCAAAGAGGAACAGCAAGGTCAGCGCGCACAAAATGAGCGCCAAGGCACCGGAGAGCGTACCAACAGGGCCGAGCGCTCCGCAAAAGCCGAGCAGCGGGCGGGCCAGGGAGAACGCGGAAACGAACAAAACATGGGCCGTGCAGAAGAGAAGAACGCTCGCGGCAATGAAAACGGGCAAACGAACGCCGGGCGCGAAGGACAGGGAAATGCCCGTGGAGGTAGATATGCGAGCCTGCATGTTACGGCTCCGCAGAGAACGCGGCTTCACGACGTGATTGTTCACGACTCCGCCATCCGCGTTTACCATCAGCAGGATATCGGCGTTCCAGTCCGTGTAGGAGTCAGGATCCCGGAAAGACTCGAGCTCTACACACCGCCACCTCAATTCATCTCTATCGATCCCGCATTCCGGGAATACAGGATCGTGGTGCTGGAAGGGGAAATCCTGGTTATCGACCCAGACACCAGGGAGATCGTGGACATCATCCCCATCTAGGCAACCCGCCGGTATTGGTGCTCGAGGCTCGCGCAAACCGCGCGGGCCTTAGTCTTTTGCTCTTTTTCTAATCACGGGCAAGAACGCGTTCGATTCTGCGATCTGGGATCAGCCAAATTAGCGCAACAAGAACATAAATCGCACCAGCGATGCGGGTATCCGCAAAGGCAAGCACAATCGCGGCGACGTAGAGGATTGGGGAAATTTTCCCTTTGAAGTCGTTGCCCAGGGCCTTTGCGAGCGTTGAGTCATGCCCTTCCTTCCGTAGAATCGCCAGTTGCAGTAAATAATAGGCAAGGGCCGGCATCAAGAGTGCAACGCCGTAAACAGCCGTTGGAAGCTGCGCAAAATTATTCTCGCCCATCCACGCCGTCGCGAAGGGCACCAGTGTCAGCCAAAAAAGAAGATTCGTGTTAGCCCATAGGATCAAACCATCCACCCCGCTTACCGTGTAGAGCAGGTGATGGTGGTTGTTCCAATAGATAGCGATATAGACGAAGCTCAGCACGTAGCTCAGAAAAACCGGCAGTAAATCAGCAAGGTCCGCCCAGCTCGTGCCATGAGGCACCTTTAGGTCCAAGACCATGATCGTTATGATGATGGCGATCACGCCATCGCTAAATGCGGCAAGGCGGTCTTTTTCCATACAGTCTTTGCTTTGCTGTTTTAAGAGTAGTGCTGCGGGCTTCGGGGGAAACGTACGCCCCTCTATTCTTTCGTTGCGCGCTCGCTAACCTCAGCGCTTCCCGGAGGAAGCAGCTCGCAATAGAGTTCCTGCGCTTCGCTAGCGGGTCCACGGCGTTGTGCAATCGCCCGGATCTCGATGAGGCGCACCCGGCCATACAAAGAAGCGGTGAGCACGTCCCCGCATTTTACGGAAGCCGAAGCTTTCAGCACCCTCTGCCTATTCACCCGGATGCAACCGTCTTCGATAAGCCTCGCCGCGACACCCCGCGTTTTCGCGATGCGTGCATACCAAAGCCACTTATCGAGCCGCTGCTCCGTCTGTGAATTCAAACGACCTCGTCCCGCATCTGCTTTTCCATCCGCTCCTTGAGCTGACTCAAGGCAGCAAAGGGCGAATCCGGGTCAACGGCGCCGCCTGATTTTTTTGGCGCCGCCGTGGCAGTAAAAGGCTGCTTGCCTTGCGGGCGGTGAGCTTCCCGGCTCCGGTCGCGGTCGTTTGGGCGCCTGTGGCGATGCTGCTGGTGCTCCCGTTCCTGCTGCCGGCCGTCCCCTCCGCGGGGGGCCGCAGCCTCGTTCTTCGGAGGCGCACCCGTGTTTGCCGCTGCTGCTTGGCGATGACGGTGCTCGGGCCGTGCAAAGGGAGGCTTTTCATGGCCGCCCCCCCGTTCATCCCGTTTGCCGCCATGCCTGTGATCCCGGTGATCGCTGGCAGCCTGATCTTTTGGACGTTCAGCACGCTGCTCGCTAGGCCCGGTGCCCGGCTCCGCCGCCGGCCGCGGGCGCTGGAAATCAGGCCTCTGTCCCCTTTCGCGGCCGCTGGGGGAGCGGTGGCGCTGGCGGCGCCCTTGCTGTCCATCCTGCGCTTCGAACTTCGGCTTCGGCCGGCGAAATCGCCAAACCTCCTCGAACTCAGGTTCAGCGGAAGTAGCTCCTGCATCGCTGTTCAGGACGCTTGAATCAACAGCCAGCGCTGCCCCGGTTAATTGCTCAGCACCGTCTTCAGCCTCGGCTGAAGCAACATTACCCTCCGCCGCCTGCACCGGGTGAACAGCCTCTGATGCGGTGCCGGCTGCCTCTAGAGCCTCAGCTTGTTCGCCTGCAGGAGCCGTGATGTCGCTCACCACAGTCCCATCTGGGGCGGGCTCAATCTCGCTATGCTCTGGTGCTGCCAATGGAAGATTGTCATTTGCCGGCTGCACTTCATCATTGGCTGGCTGCACTTCCGCCGATTGCGAAACCGCTGTTGCAGCAGCCTTCTTTAGCTGGCGCTTTTCGCGGCGGAAGCCAAGAGACTCAAGGATCAAGCCCAACTCATCGCCGGAGCAGCCCATGATGGACATCATCTCTGGACGAATCCTGAACGCTCCGCCCCCAGCCGCTCCCGGTGGCGGCTCAGGTGCATCTTCCGTAGGTTTCCACGCGGTCAAGGGCCGGATAATGTCGGCGAGCCGCTCGAGCATGTCCACGCGCACCGACCGCGGTCCACACACATGGAAACCTGCGGCTCGGTAAAAAGCCTCGGGAACTTCTGGGTTGCGGGGAACGGATGTCAAACCCTGCCGCGGCGTGGAGGAAATCGAGGCGGTCGTCAGATTGTGCTCGCTGCCGTGCTTCAAAAGCCAAAGCAGCAGCAGCAGATCAGCCGAAGCGGGCTTGAGCAGCAAGGGAAAATAAATATGGTGCGCGCCAAAACGAACCCCGTATTTTCTGAGCTGGGCCCGGCCTTCCTGGTTGAGCGACTTGATCTCCTCGGCAATCGTGTCGCGCCTTAAAATGCCGAAATTCTCGCGCAGCCGGAAAGCGATACCGCGCGCAAGACCGGTTATCTCCTCCGCTTTCGCGATTTCGACAAGCGGTTTCAAGCGCACATCTATGTGATGGGAAAGCCACGCCTCGATTCGCGAGGTGATATTGGCTTTGTCAGCTGCCGCGAGATGCTCATCGGAAAACAGAGTGAAGGCCGGTTTCAGAGGGTCATCGCTTGCTGAAATGCGGCCAATTTCCTGGTTTTCCCAGATGACCTGCCCTTCGCGTGTGAGAGTGAAGGCTGTGTCCGGGGCGGCAGCGAGCCTATCCGAACGGGCTGCGAGCTCGTGGACAAGAACCTTGGCGGCTGCGTTGCGCGCCGCCTTGCCGTGAACGCCTGCGGCAGCCGCGTCGGGAGTGAAGCTGAAGCCCTCGAGCTTCCCGACATAATGCTTCTCGACCACTACGCGGCCGTTCTTTTCGATCTCCGCGAACAGGCTTTCCTTGTCGCGCATGCTCTTCATGAGCACGCTGGTGCGCTTGTCCACAAAGCGCTGGGTGAGCTGCTCATGCAGAGCGTCTGATAGCTTATCCTCGATTTCTCGGGTTTTTGCCTGCCAATGATCGGGGTCTCTCAACCATTCCCGCCGGTTCGAGACAAAGGTCCAAGTGCGGATGTGCGCGATCCGGTTCGAAAGAGTGTCGATGTCGCCGTCCGCCCTGTCCGCCTGTTCTACCTGCGCGGCAAACCAATCCTCGGGAATAAAGCCTTCCTCGCTCATGATGAACTTGTAAACTGTCGCTACAAGTTCTGCATGCGAGGCGGGCGCAACTTTGCGGTAATCGGGAACCTGACAGACCTCCCAAAGGCGCTTAATAGCTGCGGGCGCTACTGCAAGCTCCGCGATACGCGGATCGTTGCAGGCAAGTTCGAGGGCTTCGACGTCATCCGCCATCCTCGCGCGCGTAAGCCGCGAATGATCAGGCAGGCGCCGCAGGCTCTCTTTAAGGTGGTTAACGCTGTCGAACTCAAGCTGGGTATTACGCCACTGAAGAACCTTGGCAGGCTCGAACTCATGATTTTCGAGCTTATTGACAAGTTCCTGATCGAAGCCATCGACTTCAGCGGTAACGCCGAAGGTTCCATCGTTCAAATGACGCCCGGCGCGCCCGGCAATTTGGCCCAGTTCAGCGGGCGTCAAATTACGGTGGCTCCGGCCATCGAATTTGCGGAGACCCGCGAAGGCCACATGATCGACGTCGAGATTGAGACCCATGCCTATCGCGTCGGTTGCGACAAGAAAATCGACGTCGCCATTTTGATAGAGCGCAACCTGCGCATTGCGAGTGCGCGGGCTGAGTGCCCCTAGCACCACTCCAGCACCGCCGCGCTGGCGGCGAATGAGCTCGGCGATCGCGTAGACATCGCTGGCAGAGAAGGCGACGATGGCCGAACGGGATTGAAGCCTCGTAATCTTTTTCTGCCCGGAATAGGTGAGCTTGGAAAGGCGCGGCCGCGCGATGAAGTTCGCACCCGGAATCAACTCGCGGATCGCATCCGACATGGTCTGCGCGCCAAGCAGCAATGTCTCGCTCAATCCCCGCGCATGAAACAGCCTGTCAGTGAACACATGGCCACGGTCGGGATCGGCGGCAAGCTGGATTTCGTCCACGGCGAGGAAGTCTACCTCTAGATCGCGAGGCATTGCTTCTACCGTGCAGACATAGTAGCGGGGGCGTTCGGGCTTGATCTTCTCCTCGCCCGTAATCAATGCCACTTCCTGCGGCCCGATCCTTGCAACGATCTTATCGTAGATCTCGCGCGCGAGCAGCCTTAAGGGCAATCCGATCAGGCCGCTTTCATGTCCCAGCATCCGTTCGATGGCGAGATGTGTCTTGCCGGTATTCGTCGGGCCTAGCACGGCAGTGACATGCCGCGACGGGGAAGGCTTGATGCTAGCCATTTGCAGTGGTGCGCTCATAAGCGAACTTTCTGTAAAATCGCACCCGCTTTCTGATCGAGCGGCTTGCCGTGCGACAGGCAGACGGAAAGAGTTGGCAGGGGCCTCTGCGGGGCCGGCTGGCTTTGCGGCTCAATCCGTTCTCTCTTCTGAAGATGCCTTGTTTCCCTCGTTCAATCTGCAAGCGCGTGACGGCCCGCCGCCGTTTCAATGTCGAACTTCGCGGTCACCATCGAGGCCGTACCGGCGGGCGTAGGCACATGAACATAATACGGTATTAATAGACCCGCTTCGGGCAGGGGTACAAGCCAAACTTCTATCCCCGTGTTGCCGGTTGTGTAGTCATTGGAACGGCCCGCTTTGTGTCCTGCAATTGGCACGTAACTCACCCTGCACACATAGGCGATCCCGTGCAACTTACCAGAGTTTCCGATCGACCGCGTTCCCTTCGGAGAAAGCACAAGGTCGTAACGGACCCGGCCGTCGAATATTGGCAGCCTCTTATTGCAAGCATCGCCGCCGTGCCGGCTTAGCCGGGCTTGCGAAAGCAGAACGATAGCGCTCAGAGGGTCCACGACATTCTGCAAATGAGCCGCCGTAATCGGCACATTCCGTGAACCAGGATGCGCCGGCGGGTTAATAATGATGTCTTGAACCATTCTTTGCTGGAAACGTATTTCGACGGCTTCGCGCCGGTCGTTTGTCGAATAACGGAACGTATAATTTTGAGGGACAGGACCATTGGCTGTCATGAGACCACGGCTGCTCGTCACACCCTGCCAGCTCACGGCACCGAAAAAGATGCTTAAATCGGCGTTCGCCTGCAACGAATATTGCCTGTTGGTGATCGAGGACCGTATTTTGAAGTCACCAATATGTGTGCCCAGCCAGTTGATATGATAAAGCGCATTCACGACTGAAGCCTTGATTGCAAGGTTCTCAGAATTCTCGGTCTTTGGCGTTATATCCTTTGGATCGGCTTCGGTGCTTGCCTCTTTCGGTTCGGGCGGCCTGATTTTTAACGGCTTCGCCTCAGTAGGCTTTGCCTCGCCCTTCACTTCTTTTGGCCCAGCAGGTTTTGCTTCTGCAGGCTTCTCGCCAGCCTGACCCAGCTTGGGCTCAGGCGAGGCATTCCCATTCGTGCCCGTAACCGAGGCATTTGCTGGCGCAGGTGCTGCCGGTGTACTGGCAGGGGCGGCAGCCGCGGCTCCCTCGCCCTTTGGTGCACTGGCGGCTTGCTCTGGTGCAGGAACGGATTGAGAGCCACCGTCCGCTTCGGCAACGGCAGAATTTGCGATAAAGTTGAAAGGCAGGGAAAGTGAAAGAAAGACTGCACCGGCCAGACTTTGGCGCTTCTCCCAAAGCAACAAACGCTTTGCCATCAACGATTTCTTTCTACCAAAGCCGATGCATGCCACCTCCATTGGCCGTAGAGGCGGATTTCGTCAATTATGTGTTGCCGCAGATGGCATTCCATTGAGAGACGGAAGCGCGAGGTTGTCAGCACGGGCCCTACATTAGACGGCCTCTATGAACTATCCGTAAGTGCTCACAACTTCAGCGCGAGGCTCTTGGGTGATTTAATGCGTCCAGCTGCCAATCCGTCCATATTTGAAGTTGTCCGCATAGGACTTTTTTGAAAGTGCCCGCGGATGCGGCTCGAAGACGCGGTAGGGAATGCTGTTAGTCTCGGCGTAGGAAATCGCTTCTTCTTTTGTCTCGAAAAACATCCGCACCTGTGACAGCATATCCCCGGAGCTTGTCCAGCCCATCAGGGGCTCCACCTCCCGGGGGCTGGCAGGCTCGTATTCGAGGACCCATTCCTTTGTTTTTGCCCATCCCGACTGCATCGCGGTCTTAGCCGGCTTGTAGATACGTGCTAGCATGATGGGTAACCTGGCAAGAGTACAAATTTGCGCTTCAATTTGGACCGCCGGCATTAAATTGGCAATAGGGTCATTCATGCTGGCGCGCGACACCAAAGCCCAATTTTGGGGCCGCCACATCGGCTAACTTACTACAAGGCAGACAGTATTTCAGTGTCCGCCCTTCTCCTTTTCCCAAGCCCAGAGCTGTTGAAGAATCCGGTCAGTATCACGATGCTCGTTAGAAACGGAATGCGCGGCTGTTGATTCCTGGACAAATTGTTTGAAGGTCAGCACCGTGTCAGACCAGGCTTCAGGCTTAGTTAATTCCCCTTGCCCAGCCACGCTGTTCTCCTTTGCGCCGGGCTGCGTAAATTTTAGGGCCGCATCCGATGGTGCCATGGCCACTGGAACCATCGCTGCTTCGGTTTTGCTGCCTTGCCAGGTGAATATTGGATGCTGCACCATAGCTTCCTTTGACCGCTCGGTAACACTCGTCTGAGCTGGCCTTGCTGGGGCAACTGCCGCAATAGTGGGCTTTCCCCGAGATCCAGGTGCATTCAAGTCAATTGTTACGTTGGAAGCCGCAAATGCAGCCCAGGTGTTGTTCCAGGACGGCGATTCCGCCTGGACAAGATAGACTGCCGATCCTGCAACGATGAAAACGAAGACTCCCGCAAACGTCACGTAACGCCCGAGTGAAGGTTTCAGGGAGACATTTTGATCAATCGAGTCACCCGCTCCACGCACCAGTTTCCGAGCAAGGATCCGCTCGTCGACGGGCTCGCCCTCGTGTAAATGATCCTCCGATGAGATATGCCTTTCAAGTGCTGCGAGACGCTCGCTGAGAAGCGTAGGAGCGGCAACTGCGCGCCCTTCGCGAGTATCGAGTTTCGCCGCCCAGCTCTCGCTCTGTGAGCTGCCTCCGATTATCCTCAAGAGCCCCGCCGCTGCGCGGCTCGGATCGTGAGTCTCGGCCGTGCCCGATGTGGCTCCCTGTCCTGTGGCCGAATTAATATTTTTTAGAACAGTTTGGAGACCCGCTTCGCGTTTACTCGCAAGAGTAGCCGGTTCACCTCCGTTAATGTCCCCATGAGTGCGTTCGTGTGCGTTGCTATCTTGAGTGTTGGCAAGGTCGCTCAACCTAAAGATGCCGGCTTCGCCGTTTACCTTCAACTTATACTGTGTAATGGCACGCTCCCTAGGTTGTGTACGGCTTTTCTTCTGCTATTTTAGTCAAGGATTCATGGCGGACTTAAGGAAAACTTCTAAATTGAAAGCAAAAACGTTACAATTGTCAACAAAAGTTGCTTGTAATTAGAAAGATAGATAACGAATTGCTACTGGCCCGCAACCCAGAGTATTGGTCATTCTAAGTCTAACGTGCAAAAGAGCAGGTCCATCCAGGAGCCCTTCATAAGATTTGCGTCGATATTCGTTGCTGGCGCTGTATCCCGCGCAGCACTGTCGCTATGGAGTGAGTGCCGTGAAGGCGATTTGGGTTGGAACCGCGTTGGCTGATGCCGGGCAAGTGAAGGCGAAGAGGAAGGATAACTCAAACGCCGGCTGCGCAGCTTCTCGCTGAATGCGATGAAATCTTCCTTTGGGGGAACTATAACGTGCAAAACACGACAAATTTGCCGGGCCTAACAGTCCTTTTGTTCTTTCTATTAATCTACTTCGTTCCAGGCATTGTCGCCAGCGTCCGCAGCCGGCAAAATGCCGGTGCGATTTGGATGCTTAATCTTTTTCTGGGCTGGACGCTTTTCGGCTGGGTAGGCGCTTTAGTCTGGGCAATGACAACACCGGAAAGTCCAGCGGCACTCGGCAGATCAGACTCTGGAAGATAAGAAATTAAGAGACCATGCATGGAGAGCCGTCCGATCACTCGCTAGTCCAGGCGATCAGCAACAGGCCACAATCTGTGGAGTTCGGGCCGGACTTCAGTCCTTCTTTTCGGGCGCTTGCTGCGCTGCGGTGTCTTCTTCCTTGGGCGCATCCTTGACCAAAACCTCGCCCTTGGAGTTTATGGTCACGAGCGCGCCAATGTCCGCGTTCGAATTGCTGTCATAGCTCGTTACGCGCCAGGTAACCTCGTTCTCGGTGCCATCCTCTTCCACGGCCAGAAAAGCATTCGGAAGCTTTTTGTCGGCGATTTTCTTCACGGCCACCGTTTTATAAACCTTCGTCTTGGTTCCATCGGGGCTCAACGACATCAATTGCACGACGAGCTGAGCATGCGTCGTCTCGCCTGAAGGCACGGTGAGCACCGTAGCACGGAAAACACCGCTGGCGTCGCCATCGGTCCAGGTTCCGGCGGTCGCAACTTCGGTCACCTCCGCTGGCACCATAAGGGCAAGTTTCTCAGCATCTTCGGCTTTAGCCGGAGAAAGCGCCAGAAATGCTACGATTAGACTTGCGGCCAATTTTGCCTGCATTAAAACTCTCCTCGGATCGGCGCTCGGTGATTTACAACTAAGATTGGAGCTTGGTCTTCTTCTTGTCGGTAGGGAGCGCTTGCGACATTTACGTGGCAATTCCCTGCCGCCGCCGCCTTAAGTTCAACGTTTCCCGAACCAGCGTCTTCCGAACGCATTCCTTCAACCTTAGGGGATTATAGTGCCTGAACCTAACGCCTTCTCACAAACCCTCGCACTATTTACGCCGATCCACAAGGATGGTTACAAGTTTGTTGCTGCAGCCATAGCAGTGACTGTCATTGCGTTTTTGATTTCAAGCATTCTCGGTCTTCTATGCTTGGCCGCGGCAATCGTAATCACCTTCTTCTTTCGCGATCCTCAGCGAGTTGTACCTTCGCGCGAAGGATTGATTGTTGCCCCGGCAGACGGCACCATTATTAGCATTGGAACCGCCTCCAGTCCGCAGGAACTTGGATTTGGCGGCGAACCTAGAACGCGTATCTCTATATTCCTTTCGGTGTTGGACGTTCATGTCACGCGCGCTCCTGCCGGTGGACGCATTGAGGCTTCGGTTTACCGGCCGGGGATGCACTACAATGCGGCTGCAGCTGAGGCGCCGGCATTGAACGAGTCACATGCCTTCGCGATCGAAACGAAGGACGCGGTTCGTCTTGGAGTGGTTCTGGTCGCAGGCACCGTTGCCAGAAGGATCGTTACGCCGGTCAAAGAGGGTGATGCCGTGGAAGCTGGAGAAAGGCTTGGCATCATTCGCTTCGGTAGCCGGGTGGATGTCTATCTTCCGGTATCGCCCCCGCCCCCGCTCTTGGTGGCGGAAGGCCAGCGGACAGTGGCGGGGGAGACAGTCATCGCAGATCTGGGTCTAACCGGTGAGCGCCGCGTATTCCGCAGGATTTGAAGTGCCTGCTTTATCCTCCATTTCGTAATCGAGAATAAAGCTGCTAAAAGGGGAAAGCTCTTGGTTGTGCTTTGAGCGGCGGTGATTACGATAGTGAAATGGGATAGTTTGGAAAAGCCAGCGCTGCGCAACGCATGACCTATCGCCTCGTCTCCACGGCCGGTCTCCCTCACCAGGCGTCCTCATGAGGCAAGATGAAGAGCAGCCTCTCAGCTCCAACGAGCCCCCCGGGAAGGATCTGCTTTCAGGCTTTTCGGAACTTACGCGGCCACGGCCCCGTCAGCTTTCGAGGCAGGCGCTGGTTCGGTCGATACCGAACCTGCTGACGCTGGCTGCGGTCTTATGCGGACTGAGCTCAATCCGACTCTCGGGCGAGGGCGATTTCGCGTTTGCGGCCGCCGCAATTTTCGGAGCTGTCGCGCTGGATGTGGCCGATGGATTTCTTGCAAGGCGCCTTTCCGCTGTATCGGCTATTGGGGCGGAATTGGACTCCCTTGCCGATTTCCTCAATTTCGGCGTAGCCCCCGCGATGCTACTATATCGCGGGGATCTGCACGTCATCGGAATAGGAGGCTGGCTTATCGCCGCCGCTTATGTACTTGCGACGGGCTTGCGCCTTGCGCGGTTCAATGTTCAGTTGAAGAGCAATCCAACCGCTTCCGGAAGCAAATGGTTTTTGGGCCTGCCCTCCACCGGTGCCGCTGTTTTTGTGCTGATCGCTGAAGCCGCGGCAAAGAATACGCTTGCCGCGACGGCCGCCCCATTTTTCATTAGCGGCGTTACGGTCCTGGCGAGCGCCCTAATGGTAAGCGAACTTCGAGTGCCAACCCTCGCATCAATTTTCCAGCGTAAGAGCCGCTAGCAGCCGCAGGACTAATAGGTGACCGGATAGTTGCCCTGGGTCTGCACCCGCTCCCAGAACGTCTGATTGTTGTAAAACCCCGGATAGTTGTAGCCCTTATTCGTAAAAATGGGAGGGTGCCATAGCCACGCATTCGCGTAGCCACCGATATGACGGCCCGCATAGGGGCCATAATACAGGCGATGCGA
Organism: Rhodomicrobium sp.; assembly: GCA_049579205.1. Taxonomy (GTDB): domain Bacteria; phylum Pseudomonadota; class Alphaproteobacteria; order Rhizobiales; family Rhodomicrobiaceae; genus Rhodomicrobium. Next base: position 15,658 of record JBAUNL010000483.1, read on the forward strand.
CCGGCCATAGTGATGCCTTGCACTGCCCTGGTCCGCCGCCCAGCTCTCTACAGGCGCGCCAACGGCAAGCGACAAGATTACACCCAAAATCAGACGGAAACTCATTGCTATCTCCCGCTAGCGCCACAGCCTGACCGGCAGTCATTACGACCGGCCATGCCAAATATGCTCAGTATAGGTGTAATCAGGCAGCCGCCTAGTGAGCTTTTGCAACGATGGCAAAAAATTGCTGCCTCCAGTCTCCGCGAATTGACTCAAGCGGAGCGCTTGGCAATCTTCAGGAACTCGGAAACGAATTCCCGCAGCCTCGGCTCCCGCGCTTCGATATAGGGCAGAGGACGAAGTACTTCGACCGCCGCAATTCCGATACGGATGGTGAAGCCGCCATTGACAAGCCCTTCGCCAAGCCTTCGTGAGAGACGGGCCGTAAGCCCGTGGCCAATGAACTGCTGAAGAATATCGTCCGTAAATGCCATGCCGCCCGTTACCGCGAGATGACCGGCGATCAAGCGCAGCAGGCGCAGGATGGCAAAAAAGCCAGGCCTGCCGCCGTAGATGGCTGCCAGCGTGCGCAGCATTCTGAAGTTCTCATACGCAACAAATGCCATGGGGATTATCGCGGCTGGGCTGAGTGAGGTCACCACCGAGACGCGCCTGCCTGAGGTTCCGATTGCCGTCCGTGCAAGACGGTCTAGCGGAATCAGCAACTCCCGCTCGGCGAGCATCAGCACCTGCCTCGCGTCCAGAATATCGCCCCGATGCCGCTTGATGCGGGCGATCCCATCGGCGAGCTCACGGCGGTCCTGAAACATTGCTTGCAATTGCGACGCGGCGGACTTGGCCTCGCGCGCCTGCTCTGTAACCAGTGCCATCTCGGCGCGGGCACGCAGAGACGTAATCGCCTTAAGGCGGAGAAGCGCCGCGATCTCGCGAGCCAAGATCATGAAAAACGCAAGACCAGCGATCGCGAAGAGCACCGTCGCAGTCCAGCCAAGCCAATCGCTGCGGGCAAGCAGCTTGACAACCGTCTCTTGCACCCAAAGCAGAAGCCCGAGAAAAACGAGGCCTGCCACCGCGCTTAAGAACACACCGCCCCAGCCGCGCCGCCGTGCGGGCGTTTCCACTACCGGCTCGGTGTGTCCAGCGAGCGAAGCCTCGGTGGCAACAGGATCGATCTTGAGGCACGGATCATCCAAGCCAAATGCCGCCGGACCCCGTTCTTCCTTCACACTGCTCATGCGAGTCTATCGCCGATAAGAAAATTCAAAGCACGGTCGAGCCTGATATGGGGAAGCGCAACACTTTGGCCAAAGGCCTGTGGCCTTTGCTTTGGCGGGCGGAACTTAACAAAATGCGCAGGCGCGCGCGCCTCTGCAAGCCAGGCTTCGGAAAGCGCGACCGCTGGATCGTCCGGCAGGTCGCCCGGAAATATTGCGAGCTCGTCTGAACCGTCAAAAACCTGCGCTCCCAGACGCTCACCCTTCAACGGAGTTCCAACAATGCACGGCAGCGAATGATTTCCTTGCCGCGCCATTCCCTCCCGAGTAGCACGCACGCTCGCCAACACAAAAGCGCGTACATCGGCACCTACAAAAGCAGCGCGCTCGATGCTTTTGTCTGCGATGCATCGCAGGATCGCTTCGAGCCGGTCATGGCTCGTATGATGCAGGTGGTCCGCCTTCGTTGCCGCAAACACGATGCGATCAATGCGGCGTCCGGAGATCAGAGATAGCCAGCTTCTTTGTCCGTGGCGGAAGCAGCTCATAATGCCGGTTAGCGCCCGCTCCAAATCCGCAACTGCGTTTGGCCCCGCATTGAGAGGAGTAAGTACATCCGTGAGCACAATTTGCCGGTCGAGCCTGGCAAAATGATCGCGGAAGAATGGCCGTACCACGTGTGTTTTATACGCCTGGTAGCGGCGCTCCAGCATGGCCCAAAGGCTGCCCAGTGGCGGAGCAGTGCCCGGGGTTTCCATCGGGAAGAAGGTGAACGCTGGAGATCCAGCGAGATCCCCCGGCATCAAGAAGCGGCCCGGCGATAAACTCGATAGCGAAGGCGCCTGGTCGCGGCACTTGCGCAAATACCCCGTAAAAAGCTCCGCCCCCTTTCGCGCCGTTTGCTCATCCTGGGGGGCAAGCGGGTCAACCGCTGCCAGAAAGGAGAGCCAATCTGCCGCTGCCAATGCTCGAATGGTCTCGCGTGCGAGTGCGATTGCCCTGGATGACCATTCTTCGTAACTCAAATCTAAAAGCGGCAAATCGAGAAGCCATTCGCCCGGATAGTCGACAATATCTAGGTGGATGGTCCTCGTCCCGAGGGCGCGGGCGATGGCCCGTTGCGGCCGATATTCTAGCGTCAGCCGCAGTTCGCTGATCTGCCGCGTGCTGTCAGGCCAGCAGGGTTCGGCGCTATCGAGTTTGGCAAGATTGCCTTCATAGTCGAACCGGGGAACGGCGTCGTCAGGCTGGGGCTCCAAATAGACGCGGATCAGGCGCCCCTGCGCGAGCGGCTCGAAGAAGGGCAGCGAGTTGCGAATGAGCAAGTTATGGACAAGAGACGTGATGAAAACTGTCTTGCCTGAGCGCGCGAGTCCGGTCACGCCGAGGCGCAGCGCGGGGCTGACAAGCTGTGCGGCTGCGTCCTGCGCACGCGCCCAAGTTTCAAACGCCGTATGAGCGAGTCGGTCGAACAATAACTTTCATTCTCCTCATCGGAAGCTCCGCAAAGTGCCCCCTCAGTAACCCCGCAGCGCCCGGGAACAGCGGCCGCTATTCAGCGTTGGCCCTTAGATCGTGGTCTAGGAGAGAACGTAATGGCAGACGACCCAAAATCAAAAGCGCAGTCGGTATTTGTAACCGCCTTGCGGAATGCTCATGCCCTGGAAAACCAGGCTCTTGAGCTGATGAACCGGCAAGTGGAACGCATTGAACATTATCCCGAGGTGAAGGACCGGCTTGAGCGCCACATTCAAGAAACGCATCAGCAGGTGGCAAGGCTCGATAGAATCCTGGAGGGCATGAACGAGTCTAGGTC